>JAZKEL010000120.1:0-3620 GCA_040387075.1 Pseudomonadota bacterium | reverse complement strand
GTGGACAAGCGAGATAATGCAATCTCATCCAGCGGGCTGCCTGGCGCAATACCCAGCGCCGGGGCGGCGATGTGGATACCGACACGCATGCTGCCATCCGCCAGAAGCTGCATGGAAAATGCATCGTCGATCTCCGTGGTGGTGCTGTCATCGATACTGAACGCTTCTACCTCGGCACGCTCCAGCTCGGCAAAGGGTTCCGGCACCAAGGATTCTTTGAACCCGGTTCCATTTGGAAAATACTCGCGGAGGAATGCCCCCAGGTGATAATCATGCGCTGAAACGACAGCGCCGCACTGGTCCAGCAGCTTGAGGTGGCTGAGATTGAGTTCGGTGGCCGCCTGCTCGACTGCCTTCCACTCCAGCGTGTTCTTGTCCGGTTCGTAAAACAGCATGTCGAGGATGGAAGGATGACTCCTGAAATCGGCAGGTAACTGCCCGGCTTTCAGTTGCTCGACATACACCGTGACTTTTTCGGCCTGCAGACGTTTCTTTTCCAGCGAGGCCAGTGCGGCCTTTAAATTCTCTTCAGGGGCTGCCTTGTAACGGCCCTTGCCTTTGCGGTAGAAATAAACCGGCGCGCTGTGCAGGCGTATGGCCGTGGCAGCCGCTTCTATGGGGGAAGGCGTCTTACCGTAATAGTCTTTTGCCAGTTCTTCGAAGCCGAATTCCGGTTCGCTGCAGCACTCCCAGAGAAACGTGGCATCCAGCGTGTCGGCTTCTGCCGTTGCGGCTTCCATAAAGCCTGCAATCGGCAATTCAAAGCGCATCAGTACATGCGCCGCTTTAATCTTGGAACGCTTACCGCTCTGGGATTCGACCTGCAATGCGCCGCCGGTTTCCGACATCACCGTGGCGACTTTGAAATTGCTGTCTTCTTCGTAAAATACGTTCATTATTCTTTCAGTAACTTAATTAAATGGTACTCAACATACTGTTGCCTAATTGGCATTACGCTTTCGCTATCATGGGTTTGATAACTAGCGTAGCGTCTCCCTCATATGCGGGCACAGCCTTGTAGTGGTGGAATCCGCAGCATCCGCTTGCATTGCTATTGACTGCCAGGCGCAATTGTCGTTACCTTAACCGGCATGAATGCACCGGAACAACTCATCACAGATCTAGGCCTGCGCCCTACCGCGCCCAGGCTTGCCGTATTGTCCTTGCTGCTGGATGCCGCCCATGCACTGACTCACCAGGAATTACTCACCCGATTGGCGGCTAAGCCCGACATCAGCTCACCTTTCGACAGGGTGACGCTTTACCGTGTGCTGGATTGGCTGGTCGCAAACGGCATCATCCACAAGGTGACAGGCCAGGATCGAGCATGGCGCTTCCAGATCAATCGCAGCAATACCTTGCACCGTCATGCGCATTTCCAGTGCAGCCGCTGCAATAAAACCTACTGCCTGGCGGAAGTACATGCACTAAAACCCAGCAGCCTACCCGAGCATTTTACAGTCGAATCCATCGAGTTGAACATTAAAGGTGTGTGCGCAAGCTGCGAAACCTAAAAGGCTGCGGAAGCTCCTGTTCTTTTTCCTGCCCTCAGTTCCCCTAAATCCCGGTTGATACCTCCCTCCCTGCCTTAAACTTTGTCGCACATACATTTTGCAATAAAGTTGCAATTTCAATAAATCAGACTTAATGTGCAACTTAGTTGCAATATCGCTTTATCTAAAGCGTGAATACGTAACGAGCATCAAGCATGGAGATCTGCCCTGGCTAAAAACTATTTAGCCTACCCATATATTCTTAAGGAAATCCAATGAAAAAACTCCCTGTCACCGTGCTTTCCGGTTACCTGGGTGCTGGCAAGACGACCCTGCTCAACCATGTACTGAATAATCGCGAGGGACTGCGCGTGGCGGTCATCGTCAATGACATGTCGGAAGTCAATATCGATGCGCAACTCGTGCGCGATGGCGGCGCAGGATTAGCGCGCTCTGAAGAAAAACTCGTGGAAATGAGCAACGGCTGTATTTGCTGCACCCTGCGTGAAGACCTGCTGATTGAAATCAAGCGCCTGGCAATGGAGGATCGATTCGACTACCTGCTCATCGAATCGACCGGCATCTCGGAGCCATTGCCTATTGCGGAAACCTTCACCTTCCGCGACGAGCATGAGCAAAGCCTCTCTGACATCGCCACGCTGGACACCATGGTCACGGTGGTGGATGCCTTCAACTTCCTCAAGGATTACAGTTCGCCGGACTACCTGCAGCAACGCGGCAAGACCATGGGAGAAGAAGACAATCGCACCGTGGTCGACCTGCTGGTCGAGCAGGTCGAGTTTTGCGATGTGCTGGTGCTCAATAAAACCGACCTCATGCAACCGCAAGAGATGATCAGGCTGGAAGGCATATTGAGGGCACTGAATCCAAGGGCGGATATCGTGCATAGCAGCTTCGGTAAAGTACCGCTGGACCGCCTGCTGAATACAGGACGTTTCGATTTCGAAGATGCGCAGGACGCACCTGGATGGCTCAAGGAATTGCGCGGTGAGCACACGGCTGAAAGCGAAGAGTACGGCATCACCAGCTTTGTATACCGTGCACGCCGCCCTTTCCACCCGCAACGTCTATGGCGTTGGTTTGGCAATGAATGGCCAGGCGTCGTCCGCTCCAAAGGCCATTTCTGGGTGGCATCCAGGCCGGAATACTGCGGAAACTGGTCACAGGCAGGCGCTATCTCCCGCAATGAGCTGGCGGGCTTCTGGTGGGCGGCAACGCCAAAAGATTACTGGCCTGACGATGCCGAAAGCCTTGCCATGATCAATCAACGCTGGGTTGAGCCCTATGGGGATCGCCAGCAGGAACTGGTGCTGATCGGCATCCACAAGGACCAGGCAGCACTGACTGCCGCGTTTGACGATTGCCTGTTGACCGACAGTGAAATGGAGCTTGGCGTATCCGGATGGAAACGATTGCCGGATCCTTTTCCGGCATGACATGCCTCGCATGAACAAGCCATTGAAGAGGAATTCGCATAGACCCATATTCGCGGGTGATTTATCCGCCGCACCAGCTTATGCGTGTGCAAGGCTGCCCGAGGCAGTTAAAATGATCTTATTACAGCCGACACCTAATTCAACCAGAGCTTGATTCAACAATCCGGCAACACCCCATTAGCAAAGCGAACCATGGACAACCGCATACCGATCACCCTGCTCACCGGATTCCTGGGCAGCGGCAAAACTACATTACTCAGTAAGCTGCTCAATCATGAGGGCATGAAGGACACGGCCGTGGTCATCAACGAACTGGGCGAGGCCGGCCTGGATCACATACTGGCACGTACGGTCGAAGGCGACCACGTGTCCGACAATACCGTGCTGCTGGAATCCGGCTGCCTGTGCTGCACTTTACGCGATGAACTGGCAGATACCTTGCGCGACTTGTTCTTCAAGCGCGCGCTGCAGGCCATCCCTGAATTCCAGCGCCTGGTCATAGAAACGACGGGAATGGCAGATCCCGGCGCCATTTTATCCAACCTGCTTATCCAGCCGGTGGTGAGTTCCACCTACCGGCTGGACGCCGTAGTCGTCACCGTGGACTGCGTATACGGCCTGAAACAGCTGGACGAGCATACGGAGGCGCGCCAGCAGGCGGCCATCGCGG
>JAZKEL010000119.1:0-2735 GCA_040387075.1 Pseudomonadota bacterium | reverse complement strand
TTCGCCGCAAGGCTTAAAACCTGCGATAACGTTGCCTGGTTAATCGCATCCTGGCTATCAAATGCATGCCATCGGCTGACCTGTTTTTTTATGCCGGATTGCGGGTTAGTCTTTTGCATGATGTAAAGCCTTCACGTTATAATTGCGGGACTAAGTATCTGAGATTAGTACCTAAGAATTTGACCTGCTATCTTACCCAAAAGGAAGATGGCACACTATCCTCATCACGCCTCATCAAGGAAAAAATATGAAATTAGCAATGGTTGGCCTGGGAAAAATGGGCGGCAATATGACCACCCGCCTGTTACGCAGCGGCATCGAAGTCGTGGGGTATGACAGGAGCGTGGACGTAGTAAACCAGCTAGTGGAAAAGGAAGGCATGATAGGTGCTACCTCAGTACCCGATGCCGTTTCCAAACTGACGGAGAACGCACCGGAAGCCAAGCGCGTGATCTGGTTGATGCTGCCGAGCGGCGCACCCACCGAGATCCAGATCCAGGACCTGGCTCCTATGCTGACCAAGGGCGACATCATCATCGACGGCGGTAATTCGAATTACAAAGACAGCCAGCGCCGCGGCGCATGGCTGGCGGAACGCGGCATCGGGTTTATGGATGCAGGCACGTCAGGCGGCATCTGGGGACTGGAAAACGGTTACTGCCTGATGGTAGGGGCAACGCCTGAAGTGGCGAAAGATGTTGAGTCCATCCTGATCGCACTGGCTCCATCCAAGGATAATGGCTGGGCGCACGTGGGTCCCATCGGCTCGGGCCATTTCACCAAGATGATACACAACGGTATCGAATACGGCATGATGCAGGCGATGGCCGAAGGCCTGGACCTGATCAAGGGCAAGGAGTCGTTCAACCTCGACCTGGCGCAGATCACCGAACTGTGGCGTCACGGCTCAGTGGTTCGCAGCTGGCTGCTGGATCTCACTGCAGATGCGCTGAAGGAAGACCAGGAATTGACGGCTGTTGCACCTTATGTCGCCGATTCAGGCGAAGGCCGCTGGACCGTGATGGAATCGGTGGAGCAAGGGGTGGCAGCACCCGTGCTGACACTGGCATTGCAGGCGCGTTTCCGCAGCCAGGATGCCAACGGCTTTAGCTATAAGCTGCTGTCGATGATGCGTAACGGCTTTGGCGGCCACTTCGTCAAGTCTGTCAGCGATAAATAGATCGATTAAAACGATAAGTAACCCAAGCTGCAAATATCGCATGGCGATGTTTGCAGCAAATCCAACTAATAAGCTCACTCATCAGAAAGCATGGAAATGACTAAACAAATCGATGAATCCACGCTTGTCCTGTTCGGCGCCAGCGGCAACCTTTCCCGCGTAAAACTCATGCCCGGCCTGTTCCGGCTGGATTCGCTGGGTCGCTTGCCGGCCAAGATGGCGATCCTCTCTGTCGGCCGCGGCGAAGTATCGCGCGAAGCCTGGCAAGCCGATATCAAGGGCATGCTCGACGCCAAGTTCAAGAATGGCTACGACCAGGAAGTGTTCAAGCGTTTCATCGCACGGAACCATTACCATAGCAACCCGCCGGAAGATACCACTGCATTCGACCGCCTGAAGGCAACCCTTTCCAACGAAGCCGTGTTCCCGCAGAACCTGGCCTACTTCCTGTCGGTACGCCCTTCCGATTTTGCCACGATAGTCGAGCAGCTCTACAACGTAGGACTGGTGGACGACTCCAAATATTCACGCCGTGTCGTCATCGAAAAACCGTTCGGTACCGACCTGAAGTCGGCCCAGGCGCTGCAGGCTTCGCTTTCCAAGCACCTGAAGGAAAGCCAGATCTACCGTATCGACCATTACCTGGGTAAGTCCGCATTGCAGAACATCATGCTGCAACGCTTTGCCAATGCCGTGCTCGAACCGATCTGGAACAGCGAATACATCGACCATGTGCAGATCACCAACACCGAGATGCTGGGCGTGGGCGAACGTACCCAGTTTTACGATTCAACGGGTGCATTAAGGGACATGATCCAGAGCCACATCCTGCAGACCCTGGCGCTGACCGCCATGGAAATGCCGAAGGAACTGTCGCCGGATGCCATCCGTGCCGAGAAGATCAAGGTGCTGGAAGCCATGCGTCCTATCCCCATCGATAAACTGGATAAATACGCCTTCCGCGCACAGTACTCGGCAGGCGAGATTAATGGCGAGAAAGTCCCCGGTTACCTGGAAGAACTGGGCGACACCGGCAGCGTGGTGGAAACCTATGCAGCGCTCAAGCTGTTCATCGACAACCCGCGCTGGCAAGGTGTGCCGTTCTATATCCGCACGGCAAAGCGCCTGCACGAGGCTGATACCCGCATCTCCATCCGTTTCAAGAAAGCGCCTTTGCAGATCGGCAGCGGCCAGCAACAGAATTGGCTGATGCTGGGCATACAGCCACGCGAATGCATCAAGCTTGAAATCCAGTCCAAGATTCCCGGCCTGGACATCAACACACGCACCATCCAGCTGGATTCCGCGAATCGCTTGCCCGGTGACGAGTCCATCGACGCGTACGAAACGCTACTGCTAAACCTGATGGAAGGCGACAATTCGTTGTACCTGCACATCAGCGAAGTGGAAGCGCAGTGGCGACTGGTAGATCCCGTCATCGAAGCCTGGGCCAAGGATCGCAAGCCGGTGCACCAGTACCCGGCAGGCAGCCAGGATCCACAGGCATCCAAGGTGATCTTTGAGCATGAAGACCAGTTCTGGCGTTACAGCATTG
>JAZKEL010000118.1:0-2735 GCA_040387075.1 Pseudomonadota bacterium | reverse complement strand
GCTGCACAATGCCCTCAAGCTGCAGGATGCCGAGCAAAGCGAAGGCCAGAACAAACAAAACGACTGTGGACTGATGGGCGATAGTTTGCCTATGCAGACGCTGCGTACCCAGATAGGCCAGTTTGCCGATGCCCCATTCCCGGTGTTGATCGAAGGTGAATCCGGCAGCGGCAAGGAACTGGTCGCCAATTGCCTGCACCGCCTGAGCAAGCGTTCACGCCAGCCTTACCTCTCCATCAACTGCGCCGCCATTTCGCCTACACTGGCCGAATCCATACTGTTCGGTCATACCAAAGGTGCGTTCACTGGCGCCGCAGGTGCCAACACAGGCTATTTCGAGGATGCTGCCGAAGGTACGCTGTTCCTTGATGAAATCGGCGAATTGCCGCTCGAAATGCAGGCCAAGCTGTTGCGCGTCCTGGAAAACGGAGAATACCAGCGCATCGGCGAGACGCAATCCCGCCGCAGCAAGGCGCGTATCGTCGCTGCCACCAATCGTGACCTGCGCGAAGAAGTACGCGCCGGGCGTTTTCGTATCGACCTCTATCACCGGCTGAGTGTGTTTGCAGTGCGCGTGCCTCCGCTATGCGAGCTGGACGAAGACCGCTTTGTATTGCTCGAGCACTTCAGGAATTTCTATGCCCGCGAAACCGAGCAGAAGCCATTCCAGTTCGACCAGAAAGCGAAACAGCGCTGGCTGACCTACCATTTCCCAGGCAATGTGCGGGAGCTACGTAACATAATCATCCGCCTGATCGCAAAATATGCAGGGCAGACCGTGAATGACATCCAGCTGGCAGCAGAGCTGGATCTTATGCAGGTAGGTAGTTCCGGTGATATGCCCATGATCGGCGATGAAGGTGCGCTGGCAGCGCATGCCCATAAGCACCTGCAGACGCAGGCCAACGTCAACCTAGACGTGGTATTGAAAGCTTGGGAAAAAGCCTACGTCGATGCGGCCATGAAGATTACCCACGGCAATCTCAGCCAGGCAGCCAAGTTGCTGGGCATCAACCGTACGACGCTGTATAGCCGCATCCAGAATCAGGAAGAGTTTGTAAACTAAGTCGGCATGCCGCAATTCCGCAATAAACACCATACTAAAAACGTAAACCGGGGAGACTGAGCCGAATGTACTACGCGCATTTTGGCTTGACCCAGCCGCCTTTCAAGATCACCCCCAATACCGAGTTTTTCTTTAGCGGCGGGAATCGGGGAGCCATCCTCGATGCCTTGATGTATGCGGTGACCAGCGGTGAAGGCATCGTCAAGGTAGTCGGCGAGGTCGGCAGCGGCAAGACCATGTTGTGCCGCATGCTGCAGACGCTACTGCCGGAGCAGGTCGAAAGCATCTACCTGGCAAATCCGAGTGTGGCACCGGAAGACGTGTTGCACGCCATCGCATTCGAGTTGCAGCTCAACCTGTCAAAAGATGCCGACCGCCTGCAGGTGATGCAGGTATTACAGAAATACCTGCTCGACCGCCATGCAGAGGGCAAACAGGTGGTGATTTTTGTGGAAGAAGCGCAGGGCATGCCACTTGCCACGCTGGAAGAGATACGACTGCTCTCCAACCTGGAAACCAAGTACGACAAGCTGTTGCAGATTGTGCTGTTCGGCCAGCCTGAGCTCGATGTCAATCTCAACTCCAACCAGATACGCCAGTTGCGCGAGCGCATCACCCATAGCTTCAACCTCGGCCCGCTGGATGAAAAAGCCATCGGCGAATACATCATTTTCCGGTTGCGCGCCGCCGGTTATTTCGGGCCGCACCTGTTCGATAAAAAAGCCATCGCACTCATAGCCAAGGCCGCGGAAGGCCTGGTGCGGCGAGTGAATATCCTGGCGGACAAATCCTTGCTGGCAGCGTTTTCAGAGAATGTCTACCTGGTGACTTCCAAACATGTGCAGGCGGCGATCAAGGACAGCGAGTTTGGTGGCGAGCATGTAAAAAGAAAATTCCGTAGCCATACCCTGACAGCCATTGCCGCCACCCTGGTATTGGGGTTATCAGCCGGCTATCTATTGAATCAGTGGTTGCCGAAACTGACGGGATCCTCCGCGAAACCTGCCGAATCGGCGAAGGCATTGGCAACTCCCCCGGCAGCCATCGTCAAGGAGACTGCGAAAGATCCGCTTATCACTGAGCCTACTGCAGCTGTCGATACGGCTCCCAAAGGCGAGCCTGCCCCGCAGCCTGCAGCAGTACCCGCTATACCGCTAAATACTACCCCTCAAAATACCGCCCCTCAAACTGCTGCTGCTCAGGCTCCCGCAACTCCAGCGCCTGCGAAACCAGGACAAGCGCCAGTGCAAACACCGGTGCAAACAGCAGTGCAAACACCGCCACCGCCAGTCGAATCCAGGCAATCAAGCCCAAGCCCGAATGCGGTTCCTGTAACTACACCATCGCCAGCGGCGGCAATGGAGGGTATGCCTCCTCAAAAGCCTGCAGTGGCGACCCCGGTAGCAGTTCCAGCCAGTGCAGCGATGCCAGTCAGCGCATCCCAGGCTAGCGCGGATGGCGCTCGCACCAGCCCGGATGCCGGCAGCCTGTTGCAAACGCGTCTGGATGCAACCCAGACTTGGCTGCAGCAGCAGCCGGAATCGACAGTGAGCATCCAGTTGCTCGGTTCTGCAGACGACCAGCAGTTATCGAACCACCTGGCGACGTTGGGACGGCAACTCGACATCCAGTCTATTTATCCATTCCGCACCCAAGTTGCCGGGCAACC
>JAZKEL010000117.1:0-3455 GCA_040387075.1 Pseudomonadota bacterium | reverse complement strand
AATCCGCCATGTATTGCGCAACCAGGGCAACGAGCAGGAGATCATGCTCGGCTACTCCGACAGCAACAAGGACGGCGGCTTCCTCACCTCCAACTGGGAGCTGTACAAGGCGGAAATCTCGCTGGTGGAACTGTTCAGCCAGGCCAATATCCGCCTGCGCCTGTTCCATGGCCGTGGCGGTACGGTCGGGCGCGGTGGCGGGCCGACCTACCAGGCCATCATGGGCCAGCCGCATGGCACAGTGGACGGCCAGATCCGCCTGACGGAGCAGGGCGAAATCATCGCCAATAAATATTCCGACCCCAAAGTGGGCAGGCAGCACCTGGAGACGCTGATAGCGGCGACCATCGATGCCACCCTGTTCCCGCAGGATGAATTGGTGACCAAAAAACGCCGTTCGTTCGAGGCGGTGATGGAAGATCTATCCACGACTGCCATGACCAGCTATCGCCGACTGGTCTACGAGACGCCGGGCTTTGCAGAGTATTTTTTCAGCGCCACGCCCATTACTGAAATTGCCGAGCTCAATATCGGCAGTCGACCTGCGGCACGTAAATCCACCCAGCGTATCGAAGACCTGCGCGCCATACCGTGGGGTTTTTCATGGGGACAATGCCGCTTGCTCTTGCCAGGCTGGTTCGGCCTGGGTAGTGCGATTTACCAATACCTGAACGTGGATGAAAAACAGAAGGCAACACGAACGAAAGTGCTGAAGGAGATGGTGGAAGAGTGGCCGCTGTTCAATACGTTGATCGCCAACGTCGACATGGTGCTGGCTAAAACGGATCTCGTGGTGGCACGGCGCTATTCACAGCTGGTAGGCGATGCTGATTTGAGGGATGCGATATTCGACAGCATTGAGAAAGAATATCTGTTGACCACAGATGCCATCAACCTGCTGATGGGCAGCGAGGAGCGGCTCTCCAATAACCCGACGCTGGCCCGTTCGATCAAAAGCCGTTTGCCGTATCTCGATCCGCTTAACCATTTGCAAGTCGAGCTGATCAAGCGCTTCCGCCAGGGTGAAACGGATGAACGCATCAAGCGTGGTATCCATCTCACCATCAACGGTATTGCTGCTGGCTTAAGGAATACAGGTTGATGGATTCGGTTGTTTAAACTGGTAATATCAGTGCCCTGAGAGGGCTGTCCCAATTGGCTCTCAGGGCATGTAATTCATTGAGTCAGGCAAAACTTAATTGGGAGCTACTCACCTTTTGCGGGCTTCTGCGCATTCTTATCGACAAATTTATTGATCAGCGATTTTCCCGCATCGCTCTGGGAAAGCGCTTCCAGCATTGAACCGATCTGGGTTCCGCCATTTGAGCTGAACAGGTCCATCACTTTATTCACGCCTGAATTGACATCGCCTGCATTGGCAATGACCTTGATATCGGCTTTCTCCAGCGCTTTAGCCTGCTCGGTCCCTACCTGGATAATGGCATCGATCTGTTTCAATGAAATCAGGTATTGCTGGTAACCCTCATTGGTGCCGATTTCCTTAGCCAGCGTGATTTGCGATTCCACCAGCGCCAGCTGCATGGCTTTCTCTGCAGTGGCTTTTGCTGAACCTTCCTTTTCTATCCCTTGCGCCTCGAATTGCTTGGCCTGGAAGCTACCGTCCGCAATCAGGATGGACGATGTTTTCTCGCCTTCCGCCTTGATCAGGGTGGATTCCTTTTGCGCTTCTGCATTGATGACGGACGTTTTCTTTTGCGCCTCTGCGTTAATCACCGATGTTTCGCGTATCTTTTCCGCTTCAACGACTTGTACCTGTTTATCGATCTCGGCTTTTTTCACTTCGCTCACCTGCAGCACTTCCATCTCTTTTTCTTTGGTGAATTTCTGTTGCTCGGAAATGGATTGCGTCGCTTTTTCATTGGCAATGCCCACTTCGCGTTCTTTCTCTGCAGTACGCAAGCCGACTTGCTGTAGCGCCTCCTGCTTTTTCACCTCGGTTTCGCGGTGCGCATCGATTTCAGAAATTTCGGCCTGCTTCTTGTTTTTAGCCACTTCCACCCGGCTTTCCATCTCGATCTGCGATTTCTTCTTTTCCATGATGTTCTTGATGACAGAGGAAGTATCTGCATCGCGGATGTCCATCAGTTCGATATTCTTGACGGTAGAGACGCCCCACGATGCCAGTTGCGATTCTATTTCCCTGGTGAACGCTTCGCCGAATTTTGAGCGGTCCTGCATGATGGACTCGATCTCGTTGGACGCCAGTATGCTGCGCACGCAGCCTTGCAGGATGGCATTCAACTGGCTTTTCATTTCCTCAAAGGAGGAAACGCGCTGGGCTGCCGTATTGCTGTCGCTTATCCTGAAAAACGCTTTCACGTCGACCACGAAAGGCAAGCGGCCTTTGTCGTAGGCTTCGTAATCGATCAGGTCTTCTGAAAAGACCGAAACCGGGTACTTAGAGACCAGTACGCCCAGCCTGGGCACCCAGGATGGAAACTCGAAATAGGTATTGCCGGCATCGTGGCCGTTGCCGTATGAAATGGTCTTGCTGCCCGACTGGACGATATGGACTTCATTGGTCGGCACTACGCGACGCAACCAGACCGAAATCAGGATTAGGAGGAATACAAATCCGACCACGGCACTGATTATGGTTAAATTCGGGCTGAGGCTAATGAGATCGAACATGACGTTTGTTATCCTTATTATGTCGGTAGTAAATGGAAGCTATAAACATTCAGGCTGCATTCGGCAGAATGGGTAACGATCAAAACTGGCTAAGTTGCTCTTACTACAGTAGTTCTTAACTACAGCTGTTCTTAGCTTACTCGTCCATCCCCACGCTGATCGGCTTGAATATCTTCTCCGGCGATGTACGGATCGCGGCGCCGGTGGGGCATGCGCGCACGCACGCAGGGCCGCCGCTCTGGCCGGAGCATAGATCGCACTTCACGGCTTTCTTGGCCGCGTTCGGGTCGTAATCCGGTTTACGGTCGCCGGGAGCCTTACCGATGCCGGCCAGCAGCCACAGCAGGTTGGCGCCCATCTTGGGTGGTTTCTGAACTGCCATCTGGATCACGCCGTATGGGCAATTGCGTTCGCAGTTGCCGCAGCCGATACACGCATCGCTGATGAATACTTCGCCGTCTTTGGAACGGGTGATGGCATCCGGCGGGCAGTCCTTCATGCAGCTCGGGTTCTCGCAATGGCGGCAGGCGACGGGCAGGTGGAAGTTGGCGAATGAAGGGCCTTTTTCCCGGTCCAGGCGTGAGGTGCCGTTGTGCGTTTCCGCGCAGGCGGTCTCGCAGTTATCGCATTGGATGCACATGGATTCGTTGATGATCAATACGTCCGAAGCTTCACCCAGGCCCTGTTTCAGCATGAAGCGGATGAGGTCGCTGTCGCCTGCGCTGGATTTATCGGCAGTGACTACGTTGGCGCGCGTACGCTCCGCCATCAGCGTTTCGATGGAGGCTTTCCATGCTGGATTC
>JAZKEL010000116.1:0-1750 GCA_040387075.1 Pseudomonadota bacterium | reverse complement strand
AACCTGGCATCGTATCGAGCAGGGCAACCCATCGGTTACCATGGGTGCCTGGACGAATGCAGCGGCCGTGCTGGGGCTGGAGCTGCAGGTGTTACAGCCAGCTATGGCTCACATGCCGGCAGCTGATGATCAAATTCCACTTCATATCGTGCTGGCCGATTATCCACAACTGCAGCGTCTGGCGTGGCATGTGGGGGACACGGATGCATTTACGCTGACACCACGCGAAGCACTCGACATCTACGAGCGCAATGCGCGGCACCTCGACCTTGCCGCCATGGATGCCGGGGAACAGCGCCTGCTGGCCAATCTGCGCCAGGTGCTGGGAGGGACTGGCGATGGACTTTGAGCGAAAGCACCATCGCGCAATTGCATCGGTACTTTATGCACTGGATGGCGCTCTGCTGCGCAGTTGCCATTGCCTCTTCGGGGGTGGCACGGCAATTTCGCTGTGCTTTGGCGAATACCGGGAATCGGTAGACATCGATTTTTTGGTGTCCGACCTGGCCGGTTATCGCCAGTTGCGCAGTTTGCTCGTGGAAGCACAGGGCATCAGCGGCTTGCTGCACGACCGTTCTCCTCCGTTACGACAGGTCACTGAGCTGCGTGCCGATCAATATGGTTTGCGCACGCAACTCGGTGTTGCCGATGTAATGATCAAGTTCGAAGTGGTATTTGAAGCACGTATTTCACTGCAGAAGCCCGGGCCGGAGGATGTGCTCTGCAATGTTGCTACGCTGACACTGTTGGACATGGTGGCAAGCAAGCTTCTGGCCAATGCTGACCGCTGGGCGGATAGCGGGGTATTCAGTCGCGATGCCATCGACCTGGCCATGATCAACCCGGAGCCGGCGGTGCTGCAGAGAGGTATGGAAAAAGCGATTGCAGCCTATGGCGATACGGTGCCCAGGGATTTGGAACGCGCGTTGGACAAGTTGCTCTCGCGCTCGGACTGGCTTGACCGCTGCATGCAGGCAATGAGCATCAATGTGCCCAAGGCCTTGCTGTGGAAACGACTGCGAAGCCTACGCAGCCGACTGATCGCGTAGGTGTCAACAAACCAGCCCTCATAGATCGACCAAGCCAAGCACCGGGACCTTTCTGTGCGCGGCCTTAGGGATTGCGATAAGTACTCACCGGCGGCAGCTGTGCGCCGGAAAGATCGCCGGGCAAATCGCCTTCTGCCCTGACCGTATGCGTCAGGGTGCCGATGCCATCGATACTGGCACTGATGGTCTCACCGTCAACCAGAAAGCCTGAGCCGCTGGCGCGCTGCACCCTGCCTGCGCCGGTACCACCGGAAGTACCGCTTTGCAGCACATCACCGGGAAACACAGTAATCAGCGACGAGGCATATTCTATCAGCTCGGGGATGTTATGAATCATGTCGCCGGCGCGAGCTTCCTGCACGGTCACCCCATCGATTACCAGCGTCTGGTGCAGACGTTCCATCGGGTCACCGTAGAATTCCTTGGGCACTATCCAGGGACCCTGTGGCGCAAAGGTGTCGTGGCCCTTGCCGACAAACCAGTCCGTGCCGCCCCCGAAACCTCCGGGTGGACGTCCGCCACGATCGGAAATGTCCATGGCGACCATGTAACCGAACACATGCTCATAGGCCCTGCCAGCCGAAATATATTTGCCGGATCTGCCGAATACGATGGCCATTTCGACTTCCCATTCAATCTCGTCGCGACCGAACGGCATGATGATGTCGTCACCATCCCCGATTACGGCGCCGCGGCTCGGC
>JAZKEL010000115.1:0-5192 GCA_040387075.1 Pseudomonadota bacterium | reverse complement strand
GACGCGGTCATCTATATGCTGTCCGTAATAGCTGTAAGGCCAGCCATAAAATCCGCCATCCTCCACCGAAGTGATGTAATCCGGTACCAGGTCATTGCCCAGTTCATCGCGCTCGTTTACTGCCGTCCATAGCTTGCCGCTGTCTGGCTGCCATGCCAGGCCATTCGGGTTGCGCAAGCCGGATGCGAACAAGCGTGTTTTTCCGGTCGCTACATCGATCTGCAGGATAGCGGCACGGTCGACCTCGTTTTCCATGCCGTTTTCCGCTACGTTGCTATTCGATCCGCTGGTGGCATATACATACTTGCCATCCTTGCTGGCAATAATATTCTTGGTCCAGTGGTGGTTGATGGGGCCGGCCGGCAAGCTTGCCACCCTGGTAGCGGCTTCCGTGATCTGCGTATCGCCCGCCTTGTAAGGGAAGCGCACAACCGCATCCGAATTCGCCACATATAGCGTATCGCCGATCAGTGCCATGCCGAAAGGCGAGTTCAAGCCGCTCAGGAATACGGATTTGGTTTCCGCGACGCCATCGCCATCCGTATCGCGTAGCAGGATTATCCGGTTCGGACTCTTAACCCCAGCCCCTGCGCGTTTCATGACCATTTTCATGACCTTGCCCTTAATGCCGTTACTATCCTCGGGCTTGGGAGGGGAATTTGTCTCAGCCACCAGTACGTCACCATTCGGCAATACATATAGCCAGCGCGGATGAGTAAGGCCTGCTGCGTATGCGTTCACTGCGAATCCGGTGGCAGCGACCGGCTTGCCACCGGCAGGCCAGCCTTTAGCAGGCGCGATATTCACAGTGGGAACCATTGAGCTTTGGGGGGCAGGCAGGTCGGGATTGTAGCCATAGCCAACCGGGGCGGTGCTAGCTGCAAATGCAGCGACGCCGAACGCGCTGAAAGCCAGACTGGAGATCGCCGTTGCGATCCGTTTTTTCGGGGTGGTGCGGGATAGTGCAATACGCAGTATCGTCATGACAAATTCCTTTTGTATTCGGTAGGGCTAAGTAGAGAAACGAGTATGTAGAACGAGTAAGTTGAGCAAGGATAGTAAAGAACAATCGCAAAGGGCAATATAGGCATTTTCCGATGTGTTTGTAGGACATGGCGGATGCGTTGATCGTTTAACTCTTCACTAATAATCCATACTAGTAATCCATCATTAGTTTATCCGTCACTACGTTTTCAACGTCACTTTCAGCAGGACGGCAGCGATCCTGTCGGTATTGGCATAGCATGGATTGAGCAGTTCCTCACCAAAGATATCGGGGTCTATTTCAAGGTAGCTCACCGTCAAGGACGTCGAGAGACCGCTTGCTGCAATGCGTTCTTCTGCGGCAATTTTAAAAAGGTCCGTGCCGTCCACGATGGCGACGCCTGTATAAAGCAGCAGTGTGCCACCTGGCGAGAGTCTGGGAATGGCGGCATCGATGATGGCCAGCGACAGGTCCGCGCCTAATGCGCCGCCGCCATGCCGGTAAGCGCGTTGGTCCTTATCGACCAGGTAAGGCGGATTCGCCGTAATCAAGTCAAATCTCCCCGGCACGCCGGAGAGCAGGTCGCTATAGAGCGGCACTACATTGTCGGTGCCCGCCGTCGCGGCATTCGCAGCTGTTAATTCAAGCGCAGCGGTGTTGATGTCCAGCGCAAATACCTCCGCCGAAGGGTGGTTCCGGGCGATGGTGATGGCACCGGGACCTGCGCCGCTGCCGATATCGGCAGCACGGTTGACCCCGGCAACACGGACTGAAAGCGTCTGCTGGATGTGGTGCACATAGCGATAGGTATCCGGCCCGAAAAACACCGAGTGCTCATCGGTGGTCGGGTAGGGGGAGTGCAGGTATAGCACCTCGTCCAGGCTGGATATCCGTACTTTGCTACGCCATCCGTCCTGGAACTTCTCCAGGATATTGGCGCGTTTCATCAGGTAAAAAATCTCGGCTGGTACTGCATCCTGCCGGAATGGCCGACTCCAGCCGAATATATCGCGCAGGGCTTGATCGCCTCCAGCTGCCTGGGTTTGTGGCCTTGCCCATTCATTGCCGGGGCGTGCATTGACATAAGAATGACTGAGGGGGGTGATGCTTGTAAAGCGATAGCCTGTATGAGCGACAGCCCGCAGCAGTGCCAGCAGTGCATCCATTTCGATTACTTCCATTTTTTTATCCCTGTTCTATTCAGTATTTAGTATTCGCCATTCAGTATTTGCATTCATCCTTAGTATTGTAACCATGGATATGCGAAGTAAGCATGTGCTTACACTGTAGGCTTTTTCTTACCGCATTCTCAGTACATTGCCGATTCGTGGAAGCAGCGCACCTGCCATAATTCCCCACCACTAACGATGACGACTGATGCCCACATTATGTTGAATGAAGCTACCCCGTTTGCCTGGCAGGAATTCGATTCTGCAAGCTCTGCGTCCTCTGCTACAACGGCAGAAGATTCACAACTGAGCCTACAGAATTCGTCTCTCGCCTATCTGGTTGAGGATGGTGCCGGGATAACGTTCAATGCCTCCAAAACCAGGAAGCAGGGATTAAATACCCAGGACACCCATTTGACGGCTAAAGGGCTTTATTCCAATTTGGCAGACGGCAAACTGACACGTCAAAACAAGCTGCTTTCCCAGCAATACCTGATCGAAAAGCTACAGGCTGTACAGCAGATGGAATCCGACCTGCCGACTGGCATCGATAGCATATCCGCATGGATAGAACACAATAACGAGCAGGTCGGCCAGCAATACCGCCAATACCTGGATGCACGTAAATCAGGCGCTGCACGCCGCTTTTTCACCACCAAGGCACATGCGCTGAATTTCCTGCGATGCGTCGCACCAACCAAGCTGGTGGACGGTGCCTGGCTGTACGGGTTCACCAGGCAATGGGACGACGCCAGGTTTTCAGCCCTGACCAGGATTTACCTGGAAGAGCTTGGCGAAGGCATGCCGGATAAGAATCATGTGACATTGTATAAAAAGCTGCTGTCCGATAATCAGTGCGGCCAGTGGGAGGACCTGCCGGAGCAGCATTTTATCCAGGGAGCGATCCAGCTGGCGCTAGGCTATAACACTGAGGAGTTCATGCCGGAGGCGATAGGGTTCAACCTTGGGTATGAGCAATTGCCCTTGCATCTGCTTATTACCGCGTATGAACTGAACGAACTCGGGATAGACCCTTACTATTTCACCCTGCACGTCACCGTGGATAACGCCTCCACCGGACATGCCCGACAATCGTTGCAGGCATTGATGGATAGCACGCCGATAGCCGTAGACAGGCAGGCGTTCATGCAACGTGTCGTCGATGGCTATAAGCTAAACCAGTTGGGACTGTGCACCACCGATATTATTTCCTCGTTCGATCTGCAACAGGAATTCATCGACATATTGGCCACAAAAAGCACGTACGGAAAGAATATGCACTCCGACTATTGCCGCATCAATGGGCGTACCGTCAATGAATGGCTATCGGACAAGGCGCTGATTCCGCAATTCATCGATAGCCTGGTGGACAAGCAATGGATCGTTCGCCACCAGGATCCGCAGGAAAGCAGGTTCTGGAAGCTGCTGCAAAGCGAGAAGGCAGAGATGTTCGGCGTGTTCAATGCCTATGAATTGCAGGTTATTTATGACTGGATCGCTGGAGATGCATTAGATCATGGCGAAAGGCGCGACGATAAAAAGGACGCTGCGAATGCCAGCACGTTCCCGCCCAGGCAGTATTCTTTCCGCATGAGACAGCAACGGGCGACATTAAATAACCAAACTGGTAAGAACCGCGCAAGCGATACGAAATCCCCGGTTGAGAATAAGCTGCGCGAACGTCGGCTTTCCGCCCGTACTACTGCTTACAGTACAAATGACGATCATTACCAGCCGTTTGACCCGGACGTAAGCAAGCTGCAGGAAACTATCGCGACGATGCAAGACAGGGACGATATCCTGCATCTGCTGGTCGGCTTCTTGTCACCCGCGATGCATCACACGCCCGTCGGCCTTCTGGCCACACGGCTTTATATAGCGATGCTGGATGGAAGTGCGCGTTTCTCCCCCAGCCAGGAGTCGCTTATCTCTATGTCAGATGCACATTAAGATGAGCGTTGGCCGCTACAGGACAATGCTTCAGTATTGTCCTGATATCGCTTATTCAAAGGTTAAGTTTCAAGCCTGGCTGAATCCAGCCATCCACAGTTCCCCACTTTGAGATTCCTCGGCATAGGCGATACCTGTGACCTGGGCGATATGTACTATCGCCTGGGGAAAGCCGGTCACGATGTCCAGGTCTATATCGATACCCCACAAGCCAGGGACGTGTTCGGCGGCATGATCAAACTGGTCGAAGACTGGCGGCAAGCGCTGCCCTGGATACGTGAGGCAGGTGCCGAAGGTATCATTATCTTTGAATCTGCAGGCATGGGGGAGATACAGGATGCACTGCGTGCCGATGGATACCAGGTCATAGGTGGCAGTGCCTATGGCGACCGGCTGGAAAGTGACCGCGAGTTCGGCCAGGCGGCATTCCGCAAAATGGGGTTGCAAACTGCGGCATCGCACAGTTTTACCAGTTATGCATTGGCCATCGCCTTTATCGAATCCCACCCGGCACGCTATGTGTTCAAGGCGAATGGCGCAGCTGCATTACGTACACGCAATTATGTGGGCGAACTGGATAACGGCGCCGATGTGCTGGCCTTGCTCAAACTGCACCAGAAACAATGGAAATCGGCGACGCCGCCGGATTTTGTGCTGATGGAGCATATCTCCGGCATCGAGGTCGGCGTGGGTGCGTACTTCAACGGCGAGACATTCTTGTTACCCGCCTGCCTGGATTGGGAACATAAACGCTTATTTCCGGGATCGCAGGGAGAATTGACGGGGGAGATGGGAACGGTAGTGACCTTTCGCGGGGCGGAACGCATATTCGACCTGACGCTTGCCAGGCTACAGGATGCATTGCGGCAAAACGGTTATTGCGGATACATCAATATCAACCTGATCGCCAATGAGGATGGCTTATGGCCGCTGGAATTCACCAGCCGTTTCGGCTATCCCGGGTTTGCGATCTGTGAAAGTCTGCAACTGGACAGCTGGCCGGATATCTTCACCAACCTTTTGAACAGGCAAGGCAAGCAATTGGCAACACGAGAAGGCTTCGCCACCGGCGTAGTGCTTACCGTCCC
>JAZKEL010000114.1:0-4828 GCA_040387075.1 Pseudomonadota bacterium | reverse complement strand
GGGGGCGCCATTCTGGTTAGGCAGGAATTCGCCGTACAGGCCTACTGCCATGATGGCCAGCGGGTTCATGGCCTCATCCAGGCGCAATCCCTCCACATAGGGCCAGTCCAGTACCGGCACGCGCGTGCCGGGCATGGTCATTTCGTCAGCGGCGGAGATGAATTCGATGTATTTGGCATTGCCGTTAGGTTCGGCAAACTTGATCAGTTGCGCCAGGGGAAACCCTACCCACGGAATGACCATGGACCATGCCTCAACACAGCGCATGCGGTAGACGCGCTCTTCCAGCGGCGCGATCTTTAATATGTCCTCGATGGAAACGGTCTTGGGCTTCTTGACTTCGCCTTCGATAGCGACAGTCCAGGGACGCGGCTTGAAGAATTTCGATTCGACGGCAGGGTCGCCCTTGCCTGTGCCGAATTCGTAGTAATTGTTATAGGTGGTGACATCCTCATACGAAGTCAGCTTTTCGTCGACCCCAAACGCCGTCTTGGTAATTCCCGCGATCTTCTGGCGCTGGACGGCTGCCTCTGCCCGG
This sequence comes from Pseudomonadota bacterium, assembly GCA_040387075.1. Taxonomy (GTDB): domain Bacteria; phylum Pseudomonadota; class Gammaproteobacteria; order Burkholderiales; family Methylophilaceae; genus DATHXC01. Next base: position 4,290 of record JAZKEL010000114.1, on the reverse strand, counting down.
CCTGGTCGCAGACCGGCAGCAAGCGCCGCCCCGGCAATCAACCCCATCCCTGCAGTTTTAATGAATTCGCGCCGTTGCTCGTATACTTCACGCGGCGTGATTTCAGAAGATCGTGTATCCGGCTTCTTAAGAATTAACATGACGGCTGACTCCGCTTTAAGGTTGGGTATTGCTTAGTCGAGGACTGCATGCCGGCCTTACAATCATTTCGGCAATTTTTCTATTTTGGTAATTTTTCCTGTGCCTGTTCGATCTCCGCTTTCAACTCGTCAGCACCGATCTCTGCGGTAATCTGGCGGGCATCTGCCAGCAAGGTTTTAGCCTGTGCTAGATCATTGCTTTTTGCTTTTGTCAGGCCCAGGTAGTAATAGGATTTAGCTTCCCAGTATGCCCCACCCTGCACTTTTGCCAGTTGGACAATCTTGTTGATCGCGATTTCGGCTTTTGGGTAATTTCCGGCGGCGGTATACAAACGGCCCATCTCCAGCCCAGCATTTGCCCGATGGTCGAGATCGCCATAGGCTTCTTCCGTTACCACCGCCTTGATCTGGTATTCAACCGCCTTGTCGTGGTCATCCATGGCATCGTAAGTAGCGGCGATACGCTCATAGCTATCTGCACGCTCATTGCCATTGCCGCCAAGATCACTGGCTGCCTTGAAGCTGGTCAGCGCATCCTGGAACTTGCCGGTTGCCACGTAAACATCGCCGATCAGGTTATGCGCTATGCGGGTGAAATAGGCATGCTTTTCATCCTGGGCCAGTTTCAGGCTTTGCTGGTAAGAGCCGAGCGCTTCGGCAAACTGGCCATTGCTTTTCTGGACATTGCCGATCAGGTCAAGCGCCAGCATGCGTTCTTTCGGGGTGGTGGAAAGCTTTTCTGCCGCCTCGAATGCGGCCTGGGCTTCCTTGTTCTGGCCGATCAACCCATGCGCGCGACCCTTGCACAGCAATGCATCCCGATTATTCTTATCCTGTTTAAGAACCGGCTCAACATAGGCCAGGGCTTTTGAGGCGTCCCCTTCGCCGATGGCGCGGGCGCAGCTGTTGATCCTGCTGACGGTAGAAGGCTCCTCCGCATGGATGCTGGCTGAAAAGGTGATACATAGAGCGAGGGTTAAACAACGTAATTGCATGATGTCTCCGATGGTTTTTATGGTTTTAGTTTTATGGTTCTAGTTATTGGAAAAGCATAGATTTTATTCACTACTGGAAAGGCTACTACAAAAACAAAAAACACTACTGCTGTAAATACTGTCCCCAATCGTGCAGGGTTGCGCCGCATGCAAAAAACTCCGGGTTCAACAGGGAGTCCTTGGTGTTGTAGCGCAAAGGCACGCCATCGAGGTCCGTCAGCCTGCCGCCTGCTTCTTCCAGTACGCATTGCGCGGCCGCCGTATCCCATTCCGAGGTCAGGCCCAAACGCGGGAAAAGATCGGCTTTCCCCTCCGCCACCCGGCATATCTTCAATGAGCTCCCTAGACTGATTAATTCCGGCATGGAAAGGTTCCCTGCTACCTGACTTAAAAAGCCCTGCAGTCGCGGGCTGCCGTGGGATCGACTGACTGCAAAAACCAATGCGTCCGCGTTCCACTGCCGCGCGTGTATGCTTTCAGGGGCTGCAGTGCCGACCTGTTTATACGCGCCGGAATCGCAGCAAGCATAGTAAAGCTCGTCGACAACAGGGGCATAGACGATACCAATGACCGGCCTGCCCTCTTCCACCAGGGCGATATTGACACTGAACTCGCCATTACGCTTGATGAATTCGCGTGTACCGTCCAGTGGGTCTATCAGCCAATAACGACGCCACTCCTGGCGTATTGCATAGGGGATCGCGACCGACTCCTCCGACAGCTGGGGGATATGCGGGGTCAGCTGCTGCAACCCGGCTTCGATGATGTTGTGTGCGGCGATATCGGCCAGGGTCAGCGGCGAGTTATCCAGTTTGCGCTGTACGTCTATCTCGCTTTTGTACACGTGCAGGATGGCATCCCCAGCCGCGCGGGCAATGCGGATAAGCTCCGGCAGCCAGGCCTTGTAGTCATTGCCGATATCGACCTGGTTCAAGCGCTTGCCAGCAAGCCCAGCAGGCCGGCTTCGTCCAGGATAGCGACGCCCAGTTCCTGTGCCTTGTCCAGCTTGCTACCTGCTTCACTGCCGGCCACCACGAAATCCGTTTTTTTGGAGACGCTGCCGCTGACTTTACCGCCGGCTGCCTCTATCTTGTCTTTCGCGTCTTCGCGGCTCATGGTCGGCAGCGTGCCCGTTAATACGAAGGTCTTGCCGGCCAGCACACCGACTGTCGTGCTTTTACCCGCACTCTCCTGCCAATGGATGCCAGCAAGGAATAGCGCAGCGATCACTTCCTGGTTATGCGGTTCGGCGAGGAACTGGAAGATGGAGGCGGCGACGATTGGCCCTACATCTGGGACATCCAGCAAGGTGTCTTCGCTGGCCGACTGCAATGCCGGCAAGCTACCGAAATGGCGTGCCAGGTCTTTGGCAGTCGCCTCGCCCACATTACGGATGCCGAGCGCATAGATGAAACGCGCCAGCGTGGTTTTCTTGCTTTGTTCGAGGGCATCGATGATGTTCTGTGCGGATTTCTCTGCCATGCGCTCCAGCGCGGATAAGGTGGCGAGGTCGAGTTTGTAGATATCGGCCAGCGTGTGCACCAGGCCGGCATCCACCAGTTGCTCGACCAGCTTGTCGCCCAGTCCCTCGATATCCATCGCCCGGCGTGAGGCAAAGTGGATGATGGCCTGTTTGCGTTGTGCCGGGCAGAACAGGCCGCCGCTGCAGCGGGCAATGGCCTCATCTTCCAGCCGCACGATATGCGATCCGCAAATGGGGCAAGCAGTGGGCATGGTGAATGCGCGTGCATCCGCAGGGCGTTTTTCTAGGACCACGCCGACCACTTCCGGAATGACATCGCCTGCCCTGCGCACGCTGACGGTGTCGCCGACATGCACATCCTTGCGGCGCACCTCATCTTCGTTATGCAGGGTGGCGTTGGTGACGGTGACGCCGCCGACGAATACCGGCTTCAACCGCGCCACTGGCGTGATGGCGCCGGTACGGCCGACCTGTACGTCAATCGCCTCGACAACCGTCAAGGCTTCCTGTGCGGGGAATTTATGGGCGATGGCCCAGCGTGGTGCACGCGATACAAACCCAAGCTCTGCCTGCTGGGCCAGGCTATTGACCTTGTACACCACGCCGTCTATATCGAAAGGCAACCCATTCCGCCGGCCTCCGATGGACTGGTAGTAATGCAGGATGCCCTGCAGGCCCTTGACGGTAGCCCGCTCTGAACATACCGGCAACCTGAGTTCGGCCAAGTAATCCATCGCCGCGCTGTGCGTCGCCAAGGTGGGAATGCCGTCCGCCGCACCGACACCGTAGGCGAAAAATGTCAACGGCCGTTTACGGGTGATGGCCGGGTCCAGCTGCCGCAAACTGCCGGCCGCTGCATTACGCGGATTGGCGAAGAGCTTCTCCCCACGCGCTTCCTGGTCGCGGTTAAGACGTTCGAAATCCTTCTTTAGTATCAGCACTTCGCCGCGCACTTCCAGCAGCTTTGGCGGATGGGCGGTATGCAAGCGAGTCGGGATGGCGCGTATGGTGCGCAGGTTGGCAGTGACGTCTTCGCCCGTGTAGCCGTCGCCGCGCGTGGCACCCTGCACAAGGAGACCGTTTTCGTAAGTCAGGGTAATGGCAAGCCCGTCGAACTTGGGTTCTACCGCATACTCGATATCCAGCGTAGCTTTGTCGGCACTGAACAGCGTTTCGCGGATGCGCTTGTCGAATGCGATCAACTCTTCGTCTGCAAAGGCATTGTTAAGCGATAGCATGGCCTGCCGGTGGGTGATGCTGGCGAACGCTTTCAGTGCGGTGCCGCCTACGCGCTGCGTAGGGGAATCGGGAGTGATGAGGTCTGGGTGCTCCTGCTCAAGCGCCTGTAACTCGCGGAACACCTTGTCGTATTCGCTATCGGGGACGCTGGGGGCATCCAGCGCGTAATACTCGTAGTCGTACTGGCGGATCAGGCCGCGTAATGCGGCAAGTTGCTGGTCGGTATTCTGGACGGGATTCAACGGGGCGGCTTCAAACAGGCCTGCCTGCTCGACTCTTGCTGGGCTGCCATGCGCCTCGCTTTCGGCATCCTGCTTGTTAGTCATGGCGCATACCGCTCGTGGACAGGCTTATGAAAACAGCCTTAATGCGGTGGGACTGCCGGGTACGACGCCGCGCGCCACCATCTGCGAATGGATGACCTTGAGCTGCT
>JAZKEL010000113.1:0-2761 GCA_040387075.1 Pseudomonadota bacterium | reverse complement strand
ACCTGCAAACGCTGAATGCCGAACAGCAGGCGGCGGAAGAGAATGAACAGCAGGCGGGTATTGCCCTGGCTCAGGCCAAGTCGGCGTTTCCAGAGGCCGAGCGCGCCTATTCGGCAGCGCAGCGCGGTTTCGGCGAAGCGCAGCGGGCGCTGACCGAGGCGGAGCAGGGCATCCGCCTGGAATCGACCAACCTGGAGCACCTAGGCAGGACGAGCACCGAGGTCAGGCAGCGCCTGCAGCGCCTCGATAGCGACCGGGCAGCATTGCAATTGCCGGATGAAAGCGTGCTCGAGGCAAAGCAGGCTGACCATCTTGCGGCGCAGTCGGAAACAACACGGCTGGAGACGGCCATCGCCGCCCTGCGCGAGCAGGAGACTGGGCAGGCCGCGCATATAAAAAGCTTGCGTGAAACCCAGCTGGCAGAAGAGCGCCTGGCTACGCAGATCAACGCCCAAATCGCATCGCTCAATAAACTTCAACTGTCACTTGGGCATGAATCGAAACTCGATGGCTGGCTTAACAGCGAAGGGCTGGCCGACAGTGAACGCCTGTGGCAAAAAATCGCTATTGCCGATGGCTGGGAAACCGCCCTGGAAGCGGTTCTTGGAGCAAGGCTCAATGCGCTACTGCAACCCGGCGAAGACGTTCGTGCGGTAAAGCAACGCCCGCCAGCTGCCCTGGTGATCTGCCATCCTGGACAGGAAGCAGGTGCGCTACCAGCCGCCAGGCCCGGCCTGCAATCGCTGTATGCATTGCTTGACCTTAAAGACCAGGCGCTGCAGGCCTTGATGCAAAACTGGCTTGCCGGCGCCTATGTGCTCAATGATGGTGAAGATGCCGCCCACCATCTCCGGCAGCTCGCGGCAGGTGAGTTCCTGGTCACCAGGCAGGGCGATATCCATACACCCTACAGCGTATCGTTTTATGCTGCACAGTCTGCGCTGCATGGCGTGCTGGAGCGCGAACGTGAGCTTGCCGAACTGCAAGCGCAATTGCCGGAGGTGCAACGCAGGCTGGAGCAGCATACCCACGCGCTACACGAATCCGAGCAAGGGCTTCAACAGGCCAGGTCGGCGTTGCAGGAACAGCAGGCCGCGTTGCGCACCAATACACAATCCCAGCACACACTGAATGTCGAGATACAGCGCTTGCAACAGCAACGCCAGCATGTGCTGGAGCGTCAGCAATCGATGCAGGCGGACCAGGCCGGGTTGCAACAGCGCCTATCCGGCGTGCAGGCCGAATATGAACAGAAAACAGGCGTGCTCGAACAACTGCGCACTTCGTTGGCCGGGCTGCAGGCCAGCCGCGAAAAAGCTCATAACGAACGCCAGCGTACCGAAATCGCCCTCAATGCCGTACGCAGCCAATTGCAGCAGGCAGAACGGCTGGCGCAGGAAAAGACATTCAATAAAAAACTAATATCAAACAATATCAATGAGATAAATAATAAAATTAATGCATTGATTGAGGAAAAGCAGGGCTTGCTTGTACGCCAGAAAGAATCGGAAACCATGCTGGATGCGGCCCGGATGGACGGCCTGAAAGCCAACCTGGAAGCGGCCCTCAGCCTCAAACAGCAACGCGAAGCGGAATTGGCAGCTGCACGGGATGCTATGGCAGGGGCCGAGCAGGAATTGCAAACGCAGGAACGCAACCGCATGCAGAACGAGCAGATGCTGCATCCGCTGCGTGACAAGCTGGAACAAGCCAGGCTACAGGAGCAACAGGCGAGGCTGTATTTCGAGCAATGCCAGCAAGCCTTACTGGCGAACGGCCTGGATGAAGCGGTGCTGTCCGAGAATCTCAGCCACTCGGCCAAGGCGGGCGAAGTCGAACGCACCACGGAAACGCTGGCGGTGCAGATAGAGGAGTTGGGACCGGTCAACCTGGCAGCCATCCAGGAACTCGCCAGCGAGCGCGAACGTAAATCCTACCTGGACAGCCAGGCACTGGACCTGGAGCAGGCGATTGCCACACTGGAAGACGCCATACAGCGCATCGATAAGGAAACGCGTAGCCGCCTTCAGCAGACGTTTGACGAGGCCAACCGCCATTTCGGCGAGTTGTTCACTACGCTGTTCGGCGGTGGGCAGGCCAGGCTGGAACTGCTGGGGGAGGAAATCCTAGATACCGGCATGCAGGTATTCGCGCAGCCTCCTGGCAAGAAGAACAGCACCATACACCTGCTCTCCGGCGGGGAAAAAGCACTGACCGCACTGGCGCTGGTGTTTGCGCTATTCAAGCTTAATCCGGCACCGTTCTGCCTGATGGACGAGGTGGATGCGCCGCTGGACGACAGCAACACCGAGCGTTTCTGCAACATGGTGAAAAAAATGTCGGAACGTACCCAGTTTTTATTCGTCAGCCATAATAAAATAACCATGGAAATGGCACAGCAACTGATAGGCGTTACCATGCAGGAATCCGGCGTTTCGCGTATCGTAGAGGTTGATATCGACGCCGCATTGCAAATGCATGAGGCATTGGCCTAGTGCTTTCGTTAAACTAGTGCTTTTCCTAATTAACCCGGGAATCCCCTTCAAGCATGACTGACTTACAACTCTCACTTATCGCACTGGGTGCGCTCATCATTGCCGGTGTTGTGCTGTTCAACTGGTGGCAGGAGCGCAACCTGCGCAGGGAAGCCGCAGATCACTACGAACCGGCCAGACGCGATGTGCTGATGGACGAGTTCCATATCAACCCGGATGCCGTTTTAGCCGATGACAACACGGCAACCTTGGTAAAAGATGAACTT
>JAZKEL010000112.1:356-4924 GCA_040387075.1 Pseudomonadota bacterium | reverse complement strand
CTCGTCCATTGTGTACATGTGTCCATGTAAGTTCATAATGGACACGATACTCGCCTCTTAAGCCTGATGGTTCAAGACGGGATCACCGGGTGCTTACCGTCGACTCGACCGGCGCTTTCACCGTCCGGGTAGAACGATGAGTTAGCGCTACTTGCATGATGCCAGCGCGTTCTCTTCATATGTGTGACACCTGACGCTGCATTAACCGGGGCACCATAGGTGCATCGGTGTTGAGAAGCAAGTTGAATCTCGCGACTTGGGTACCATCCGGGATCATTGCTTGTTGTATTCGCCGAGAGTGGCACAGGTCGAATTTGCCTCCATTTCGGGAGTCGTGCAACTGTCGGCCACTACAGCACCGCCTTTGATAAAGCTGATTTTCAAGACGCAAGTAAGCGTCCGAATCTAACCGTGTTGAATTATTCATTTTCACGAGGATTTCGCGGGCCAAGGAGCGAATTAAGTGTCCACTAGTTTAAGTGGACACCTATTAAGGGTGACTCTTGCCGCCGGACGATGTCGCTGGCGTAGTCGGCATGACGACGTTCCATGGCAGGAAGTCACCGACCTTGTTGACTGGGTGATCTGCAATGTGCGTGATCACGTGGCGAAGGTAGGCTTCCGGATCCAGCCCGTTCAGTTTGGCGCTCTCGGTCAGGCTGTAGATCGCGGCGGCACGTTCGCCGCCGGAATCTGAACCGGCGAACAAATAGTTCTTCCTGCCCAGCGCGACACCGCGCAACGCCCGTTCTGCGGCATTGTTATCGATCTCCACCAGGCCATCTGCGGCATAGGTCAAGAGCGCCTCCCATCGATTGAGCGCGTATTGAATCGCACCGGCCGTGGTCGATTTGGCCGATAGGGTCGACAGCGATCGCATTAGCCAGTCTCGGAAGTCATCGAGCAATGGACGGGCCTGCGCCTGACGAATCGCCAGACGGATATCCGGTGGCCGGGTGCGAATCTCCGCCTCGATGCCGTAAAGCTGACCGATACGGCGCAATGCTTCCCTGGCGATGGGCGATGCCCTGGCTTGTTCAAGATCGTAGAATTTACGCCGTACATGCGCCCAGCACGCGGCTTCACGTATGGGCTTCGTCAGGTAGATCTTGTCATAGCCGGCGTAACCGTCTGCCTGCAGAGTGCCTTTGAACTGCGCCAGATGTTCCTGCGGATGCTCCCCTTTGCGATTGGAAGAGTAGGCAAACCAGACGGCGGGTGGTACTGACTGGCCTGCAGGGCGATCGTCGCGCACATAGACCCAGAGGCGTGCTGTCGCGGTCTTGCCCAGACCCGGCGCCAGCACGGGGATCGGCGTATCGTCCGCATGCAGTTTGGCGCCCGCCATCACATGGCGTTGCAGCGCTTCGACCAACGGACGCAGCAGACGGCTGGTGCCGCCCACCCAGTCGGCCAGGGTGGAGCGCTCCAGATCCACGCCTTCACGGGCATAGATTTGCGACTGACGGTAAAGCGGCAGGTGATCGCAGAATTTGGCGACCATGACATGCGCCAGCAGACCTGGTCCGGCCAGGCCGCGTGCAATCGGGCGGCTGACTGCCGGTGCCTGGACGATGCAGTCACAGCAGGTGCAGCCCAGCTTGGGGCGCACATGGCGGATGACTTTGAAACTGGCCGGGATGTACTCCAGCATTTCCGAGACGTCTTCCCCCAGCCTGGCCAGTGCACTGCCGCAGCTCGGGCAGGCGATATCTTCCGGAAGGTGTTCTTGCACGTCGCGTGGCAGATGCTCTGGCAGCGGCTTGCGGGCAGGACGCGCGGCACGTTTCTTCGGCGCTTCTTCTGCCTCCGGCGGCAGGGACTGGCCTTCGTCCGTTTGCAGTTCTTCAAGCTTCAATTCCAGCTGGTTGATCTGCCCGTCGAGCTGTTCGGACTTGCGGCCAAACTGCCGTCGGCGCAATGCCATGATTTGCAATTGCAAGGCTTCGATTTGCAGTTCGCGCGACGACAGTGCCTGGGTAAGTTCGGTGACCTGATGTTGGCTTTGTGCGAGCGCTTCATTGCGTTCGGCCAGTGCCGTATCCCGGGCGATCAGCAAGGCCTTGAGGGCGGTGATATCGTCAGGGAAATTGGCATCGTTTTGCATGCCATGAGTTTACGCGCAGGACGGAATGTTTACAAGACGGCAGGTGCACATTCCTGCCGGTTTTACTCAGGCTGCGTGGCTGGGCGCAGCGGTACGCACCGGATGGCGCCAATCGATCCCTTCAAGCAGCATGGAGAGCTGCGCCGATGTCAGTGCGACGGTACCGCTGTCGGCCTGCGGCCAGATGAAGCGGCCACGTTCAAGGCGTTTGACGAACAGGCACAGGCCATCGCCGCTCCACCACAGCAGCTTGATCATGTCGCCGCGCCGGCCACGAAAGACAAACACATGACCGCAGAAGGGATCGCGCACCAGAGCCGTCTGCACCAGCGCCGACAGACCATCCATTCCGCGGCGCATATCGGTTACACCGGCGGCGATCCATATTCGGGTTCCTGCACCGGGTCCGATCATGGCGCCAGGCATTGCAGAACAATGCGCAAGGTATCTTGATCGACCAGGCCATGTACGCGCACTGTCGTCTGATGGCGAGTTATTTCGATATGGCCGATACGCTGATCCCGTGCCGGCATTGGCGCCGGCGACACTTCTCTTTGATCATCGGCAGGAAGTGGTGCCTTCAGACGCACGGGCAAAAGGACAGCATCCGAAGGCGCCGTCGCTTGCGGCAGCAGCTTCCTGCGCCAGGCAAAGAGCTGATTGGCATTGAGGCCATTGGCCAGGGCAATGCCAGAGATCGACGCGCCTGGCGCGAGCGTCTGCTCGACGAGCGCGCGTTTGAAGTCGGCAGTAAAAGTGCGGCGTACTTTTTTATCGGTACCTGGCCACGTGAACGCTTTGCTGGGAGTCATGCTGTGCTTGCCCTCGAATATCAAAGGGTCAAAGCTTCACAGATTGGGGTAAATGAGGGTAGACGGTTCAGACCGGACGCTTACAGACGCAACGCTTTCGCTCTAAGTTATACGGCAGGCTTAATGTATTGGTTTCTGAAAGTCGAGCCATGCCTTTTGCGACCAACTGGCCGCCGCAGCTTCCACTGCCAACTGTCAGTCTTACAGAATACCTTTCAGAGCTAACACCTATTACGTCGAGCAATCCGTGACATTCAACGCACTGGTATGAGCCGTTCAGACCAGGATTTGCGCTGGCGCCGTATGCGAAGGTGCTCAGCATGAAAAGAATTATCGTGAATCTCATCTGGCTATTTAACGCTCTATGTTGACCGGCGCGGTCGAGGACGATCGCAGTTTAAGCAAAAAATGTAGTATGGGCAACAATTTTGGCGCGGCACCGATCGTATGGGAAGGTCCGGTTTTGGCCGATAGCGGCCAAACGAGTAATCTGAAGAAAGCAAAGTGGCGAACAATTGTTTTCGTTGATTTTATAGTAGATAATTGTCGCCCATGACCGACACTACACACCGCCCCCCGCTTCCTGACCGACTCTCAGTCGATCCCCGCAGCCCTTTCTACAATGCTGCCATATTTGAACACGATGTTGGCATTAAGCTTAATGACAAAGAGCGCTCTGATGTTGAAGAATATTGCATCAGCGAGAACTGGATTAAAGTCGCGGCCGGGAAGGCCCTTGATCGCAAGGGCAAGCCCTTGACGATTAAAGTAAAAGGCAAGGTCGAACCTTTTTATCGGTAAGTGCTGTTCCTCAGATCGGCATTACCTGAGATTTGCGGACTGTCGGCAAGTGAATGGCATCTAAAAAATAGATGTCGTCCCAACCAACGACCTTCATCGAAAAAATTTTCTAACCAGAATACGCAGAAAAATCTAGTGGTTCGTCCCGCTTCAATTTGCGAGTGCCATGTTGCAATCAGATAGGCAGCTACCGGCCAAGCCTTGCACTTCTGTTTGTTCAGCTATCTCAAGCGCATCATCGACCTCTATACCGAGGTAACGTACAGTGGTTTCATGGGATTCTCCCTCAAAGAAAGGAATCCCATTTTCATCAACCAGCGGACGCATGCCGGCCCAAAGCAGACATATGCATTTCCCGAAAGCTGCCGTTCAACCGACCGATGAACTTCCCGCTTTCCGTGCTGTATAGATGTCTCTAACGATAGCGCGAGCCGGTCGAGCTACATCAACCAGTACGTCGACTGTTTGATTTTCAACCAGTGAAAGCACCGTTTGGTTTTTATGCACGGGGCTCCAGGCATGCCATTGACGGCCATTAAACTCATAGGCGTATTCAAGCCTTCCTCGGTCTTTCGCAATCCATATGCCAGTGATGATTCCCTTCGTGGCATGGCCTCGTTGGAAAAGAGACCTTATCCTATTAATTCGCCAAAAGAGAACTCCAGCCAATATAGCTGTCACAGCAATTGGGAAAGAAAATGGAAGGGGCTCATATGGTTGAGCACTCCTAAAGGTATGAGCGTAAGGCACGCCAAAAGAAACCATCCAGCACAAGGGCATCCCACATGCGGATGCCAGCGCTGGCCAATCCGTCCGGCAGAGGGTCGTGGCTGCAGGGCAACGGGCGG
>JAZKEL010000112.1:0-346 GCA_040387075.1 Pseudomonadota bacterium | reverse complement strand
CCGTCCAAATGATTTGACGAGTAGATGGTTTCATAACGAAGTGTGAAGTACCTGAGGCCGGATGACTGCGAATGTAGCCTGCGGCCGCATGTGTTGGATGAAAAGATGCGCATGCTTGCACGGAAATGCTCGAAAAGCAATACCGAATTTATGGCAGATGCGTCCGTCTGGTATAGGCCGATAGCGGACGATCATGACGCTTCAATGTTTGATTAAATTTGACACACCTGGCGGATCACGTCCGGTTTACTACATATCAGTGCATCAATCTGGTTCTGGCACATCAGGCGAGAAAGCGTGCAGCATTGCGGCAGCCCGCGTTTGTGGCAGAAAAAAGTAGGGGGGG
>JAZKEL010000111.1:0-11407 GCA_040387075.1 Pseudomonadota bacterium | reverse complement strand
GACGATGGTCTGGCCTTCGTCCTGCGACAGCTCCTTGAGCACGGACTTCAGGCGCTCCTCGAATTCGCCGCGGTATTTAGCACCAGCCAGCAATGCGGCCATGTCCAGTGACAGTACTTTCTTGCCCTTGAGCGATTCCGGCACTTCGCCATTGACGATACGCTGTGCGAGTCCTTCGACGATGGCGGTCTTGCCCACGCCAGGCTCGCCGATCAGCACCGGGTTATTCTTGGTGCGGCGTTGCAACACCTGGATGGTGCGGCGGATCTCGTCGTCGCGGCCGATCACCGGATCCAGCTTGCCGGCCCGCGCGCGTTCGGTCAGGTCGGTGGTGTATTTCTTGAGCGATTCGCGGTTGCCTTCGGCCTCGGGATCGTTGACGCCACTGCCGCCACGCACCGCCAGGATCGCCGCTTCCAGCGCCTTCTTATTGAGGCCGGACTGCTTCAACAGGCGCCCCGTTTCACCTTTGTCGTCAGCAAGCGCCAGCAGGAACATCTCGCTGGGGATAAAGCTGTCGCCCAATTTCTGCGCATGCTTGTCGGTCAGGTTAAGCAGGTTATTGAGGTCGCGCGAAATGGAAACATCGCCCGTGTTGCTATCCAGCTTCGGCAGCTTGGTAATGGCCTGTTGCAGTCCGGATTTCAGGGGCTCGATATTGACACCCGCACGCGACAGCAAGGATTGCGTGCCGCCATCCTGCTGGTTCAACAGCGCGGCCAGCAGATGCTGTGCCTCGATGCTGGGGTTATCGTTACCCACCGCCAGGCTCTGTGCCTCATTGATGGCCTGCTGGAATTTAGTCGTCAATTTGTCGAAACGCATGATTCACTCCGTAAATGCTTCGCAACTATAAAACCTGCTCCTTGAGAACCATATTCCATGGGAAATACGTTCTATCAAAACCGTTCGATGGGTTGCGTTTTGGTTGTCTGTCAGATGTTACCTAGATGGGGAGACATTGCCGCATTTCAAGTTAAAGTCTTTTATGCCGATAGGTAAGCTAGGCTTCTGTTTTTACATGGCTTCATGGCAAAGTTTTCACATCGCATTATGGTATGTTATCGAAGTTCCCGTTATTATTAGCTGCCAGACGGTTTTCGCATATTGAAAACGCCCAATTTAGTGATTATGAATGCAAGTAAAAAAGAAAAATGGCATACCACTAACCACCCCATCTCCGTCTGCTAGCGAGAGAGGCATGCACACATTCAGCGCGAATGAAACTGAAATGGTCATGAGCCTGGTGAATGCGCTGGAAGGTGTTGCCATTATCGCGACCGACCTCAAGTGCAATGTACGCTATGCCAATCCGTATGCGTGCGAATTCTTTGCCCTGGATGCGGGAGAAGTAGCCGCCGGCAATGGCAAGCTGCCGCCGGCCGTGCACAAGCGCATCGTCGCGGAACTCCGAAAATCCACCCCGCAGTTCATCCTGCAATATGCGGTAGATCACAGCCTGCGCACCCTGAAGGTCATTACCTCCGGATTAATTGAGGCAGGCGTCGCCGCCGGCTATGTGCTGCACCTGCATGACATCACCCAGCGCGTCGCCACCGAACTGCAGTTGCGCCATACCGAAAACCTGCTGCGCAATGTCATCGATGCCAGTCCCGACTTCATCTATTTCAAGGATGACAAAAGCCGCTGGCTGGAAGCCAACACCAGCGGGCTTAACCTGTTCGAGATCGAGGCAGGCAGTTACCGCGAAAAGACCGACCAGGAGATGTCCAAGCTGGCGCACCCGTTCTACCGGGAAATGTTCCAGCACTTCAAGGCTTCGGACGACCACGCCTGGAAAACCGGGCGCCAGGTACGCGAAGAGGAAACCATCGCCCTGCCCAGCGGCGGCGAGAAGATTTTCGATGTCATCAAGGTACCGCTGTTCCATGACGACGGCAGCCGCCAGGGCATCGTCACCGTGGGCCGTGACATCACCGAGCGCAAGCTGGCGGAAACCTACCTGCGTGACCGCAGTGCCATCCTCGATGCATTGATCTCATGCGACTGGATGCTGCATTCGTCGGAGTCCTGGCAATCCGTGGCCACGCAAGTACTGGAGCAACTATGCCTCGCATCGCGTTTCAACCGGGGTGCCATCTTCCAGACCATCCATCTCGATAACAGCCTGGCGACGCACGCAAAACGGCTATACCACTGGCAAACCGCGAACCAGCCCGGGTTTGGCGAAGACTACGACTCCATACACTTTGAAACCGACGGCTGCAGTCGCTGGCTGGGACTGCTGGAACAGGGCAACCCGGTATTCGGTGAAATCTACGACTTCCTCCCCAGCGAACAGAAGTTCATGCGCGACCACGGGGCACAGTCCCTCATCATCGTGCCTATCTTCGCGGGGGAGACCTGGTGGGGGCTTGCCGCGCTAGAACGCAACGATCCCACCCAGAAGATATCCACCCATGAACTGGGTGCGCTCATGGCAGTGGGCCGCTCATTCGGGGTAGCCATCCTCCGGGAAAGCGCCGGCAAACGCCTGCACCAGGCCAAGATCGCCTTCGACAGCGCTGCCGAAGGCATCATGATCACCGATGAGAACACCCGCATCACGGCGATCAACAAAGGGTTTACGGAAATCACCGGCTTTACGGAAGACGAAGTGATCGGCTTCACGCCCAAGGAATTCCAGATCGGCAAGCATGAAATGTGGAATGTGCTGCTGCGGGAAGGAAAATGGCGCGGCGAGATCGCCAATACACGCAAGAACGGCGATGCCTACCAGGAGTGGCTGACGCTGACGGTAGTGAAAAGCCCAGAAGGCCGGGTCATCAACTATGTCGGCGTATTCGCCGACATCACCGAGATGAAGCGTTCGCAGAACCGCCTGCATGAGCTGGTCAACCACGACCCGCTCACCGGCCTGCCCAACCGGCGCCTGCTGAACGAATTGCTGGAACATTCGCTGAAGCGTGCCGAACGCGAAGAGCGCCAGATCGCACTGCTGTTCATCGATCTTGACCGTTTCAAGGCCATCAACGACACGCTGGGCCACCAGGTGGGCGACAAGCTGCTGTACGAGGTTTCCAGGCGCATCAGCCGTGCCATGCGCGAAAGCGATGTGGTAGCCCGTCTGGGCGGCGACGAATTTGTGGTGGTGATGGACCTGCTCGGCGAGACCGAGGATGCCGCCATCGTGGCGCAGAAGATCATACATGCCCTGCAGATCGAATTCGTGATCGACGGGCGCGAGATATTCATCGGCGCCAGCGTCGGCATTTCCATCTACCCCAAGGACGGTCCGGATGTCGACAGCCTGATCAAGGCCGCCGACATTGCCATGTACCAGGTCAAGAATCGCGGCAAGAACAACCATTGCTTCTATTCGGACGATCTTTCAAGAAATGCAGTAGAACGTTTCACCATGGAAAACCACCTGCGCCGTGCGCTGGAGCGCGACCAGTTCGAGGTGTATTACCAGCCGCAGATCTCACTGGTGACAGGCCGCATCATAGGTGCTGAGGCGCTGATCCGCTGGAACCACCCGGAACTGGGGCTGGTTTCGCCTGCCAAGTTCATTCCGATGGCCGAAGAAACCGGCCTGATCGTGCAGATCGGCGAGTGGGTATTGCGCACTGCCGCCTTGCAGATCATGGAGTGGGCAGCGCAGGCGTATCCCATCCAGTGGGTTTCGGTGAATGTATCCGGTGTGCAGGTCATGCGCAGCAATTTTGCCGATACCGTGTACGGAGTACTGGTGGAAACCGATTGCAACCCGAAGATGCTGGAGCTGGAAATCACCGAAAGCACGGTGATGCTGAATACCGAATACGTGATCGATACCTTCGACCGCATCAAGAAACTGGGCGTGAGGCTGGCGATCGACGATTTCGGCACCGGCTATTCTTCACTGTCCAACCTGAAACGCCTGCCTCTGGACAAACTGAAGATAGACCAGTCGTTCGTGCGCGACCTGCCGGAAGACCTGGACGATGCCGCCATTGCCCACGCCATCCACGGCATGGCATGCAGCCTGGGCTTCAGCGTCATTGCGGAAGGTGTGGAGACCATAGAGCAGGCGCATTTCCTGCTGGCCATGGGTTGTAACGAAGCCCAGGGCTACCTGTTCAGCAAGCCCGTCACCACGTCAACATTCACCACCCTGCTGGCAGCCGACATGCTTAAGGCTTCCGAGCAGGAAGCCATGCTCATACAACCGATCCCTTCCTGATATGCCAGACATTACTCAATCCCATTACATCGAAATCAACCAACTGCGGGTAGGCCTCTACATCCACCTGGACCTGGGCTGGATGGACCATTCGTTCACGTTCAGCAACTTCAAGATCAAGGACGAAGACCAGATCGCCAAGATCAAGAAGATAGGCCTGAAAAAACTGCGTTACGACCCGAAGCGTAGCGACTGCGAGCCTGCGCCGCTGGATATCCGCAACAAGCCGAATGCCGATGCCGGAACGAGGAGACCTGTACCCGAGGAAACTGAATTACCGGATTTTGCCAGGGACGGGACTTCGGATACTGCCGACGCATTGAGCCATGCTGAAATGGAACTGGCCAGGCAACGGCAATATGCACAAAGACTGCACCTGCTGCACCGGGCATTCGATGAAAGCGAACGGCAGTTCCTGACGGCAACGCAGGAATCGAGGATTGCGCTGAAGAATATCCTGTCGCAGCCGGCAAAGTCGGTGGAGCAGGGGCAGGCCGTGGTCAATGGCTTGCTCGAATGCGCACTGAATGAAAGCGAAGTCGCCATTCATGCCATCAATGGCAACCGTTCAGGCGACAGCGATTTCGTGCACAGCCTGAACGTCACGGTGCTGGCCATGATGATGGCCAGGTCACTCGAAATGAGCGAAACGGAAAGCCGTACGCTGGGAATGGCAGCGCTTTTCCACGATATCGGCAAGGCAGAAGTACCGGGCAAGATCCTGCTGAAGAAGGAAGCCCTCACCAAATCCGAGCAATCGTATTACGAACAGCACAGCGAACTGGGTGCGCAAATCGCCAAGAAATCCGGCATGTCCGACCACATCGCCAGGATCATCATGCAGCACCATGAACATGCCGATGGCAGCGGTTACCCCAAGCACCTCAAGGCAGAACAGACCGACCCGCTGGCCAGGCTGGTTTCACTGCTGAACTGCTATGACAACCTGTGCAATCCGCAGAATATCGCGCTGGCAAAAACCCCTTATGAGGCACTGGCCTATATGTTCGGCCACCAGCGCACCAAGTTCGACGAAGACCTGCTGAAACGCCTGATCAAGTCGCTGGGGATCTACCCGCCGGGCAGCATCGTGCAGCTGTCCAACGGCATCCATGGCGTGGTGGTGTCGGTCAACCCGAATAAACCATTACGTCCGTTCGTCATGCTGCACGATTCGGTGGTGGACAGGAACGTGCCGCTGATACTGGACCTGCGTGAAGAGCCCAGCATCAACATCTCGATCTGCATGAAGCCTGCGCAGTTGCCGCAAGACGCGCTGGATTACCTCAATCCGCGCAAGCGCATCAATTACTTCATCGATAAAGATTACAACGCATAGCCGCTCCGTTGAGCGGCTACTGACCTCACACTTGGCTGGCCTGCGTGCCGGCGGGCTGTTGCTTTAATTTCCCCATCGCCTTCTTCAAACCTTCCAGCACGTCATCCACGTAAGTAAACACCACCGGGATCACCAGCAGGCTGAGCACGGTGGACGTCAGCAAGCCGCCGATCACCGTGATCGCCATGGGGGCGCGGAAGCTGGGATCGGCCCCGAAGCCGAGTGCAATCGGCAACATGCCGGCGCCCATGGCGATGGTGGTCATCAATATAGGCCGGGCACGCTTATGGCAGGCGTCCACCAGGGCTTCCAGCCGGTTCATGCCACGGTCGCGACGCGCGATGATGGCGTACTCCACCAGCAGGATGGAATTCTTGGTGACCACGCCCATCAGCATCAGCAGGCCGATGACGGACGGCATAGAAAAACTGCTGCCCGTGACCAGCAACGCCACGAAGGCACCCCCCAGGGATAACGGCAAGGCGCCCAAGATGGTCAACGGCTGCAGGAAATCGTGGAACAGCAACACCAGCACCACATAGATACACAGTACACCGATCAGCATGGCCGCGCCGAAGCTGCCGAACAGCTCCGCCATGCGCTGCGCATCGCCGGACTGCAGTTGCTTGACGCTGGGCGGCAGGGCTTTCATGGAAGGCAGCTTGGCAACATCCTTGATGACATCGCCGATCAGGCGGCTGCCCAGCTCGATCTCCATGGTGACGTTGCGCATGCGGTCCAGGCGGTCGATCTGTGCCGGGCCGCCGGCGATGTTGATCTCGGCCAGCGTAGACAGCGGCACGCTGCCGTTGCGCCCCGGCACCCGCAACTGCGCTACATGGTTGATGTCCTGCCGTACCTCTTTATTCAGGCGGACGCGGATAGGCAACTGCCGCTGCGGCAGGTTG
Organism: Pseudomonadota bacterium; assembly: GCA_040387075.1. GTDB lineage: Bacteria > Pseudomonadota > Gammaproteobacteria > Burkholderiales > Methylophilaceae > DATHXC01. The sequence continues at coordinate 4,974 of JAZKEL010000111.1, read as the reverse complement.
AGCTTAGGCATCACATTGGAGAAATCGCCGGAGGTCGCGATACGCACCACATCCGCCAGCGCCTGCACGGTGACGCCAAGCTCCGCCGCCCGGTTGAAGTCAGGCGTGATCTGGATCTCCGGCCTCTGCAGGCTGGCACTGGAGGTGACATTGCCCAGGCCGCCGATACTGCGCAGATCCTGTTCCAGCGCCTTGCTGGCCGCTTGCAGGGCGACCGGGTCGTCACTCGCCAACGTCAGCTGCAGGCGCTCGCCGGTGCCGCCGGCACCGACCGAGATACGCACGCCAGGCAAGGTCCTCAACGTGGTGCGGATATCGTTTTCTATCGCCGACTGCTTACGTGAACGGTCGCTGCGCGGCAACAGGCTGAGCGTTAACGTCGCCTTACGCACATCCGCATTGGCGCTGCCATCGAGGGGGCCTCCGCCGCCAGGGCTGGTACCTACCGCAGTGAAGACCTGCGTGACATCCGGCATCTTACGTAACAGGAGCTCGGCTTGTGCCGCCATGTCGCGGCTCTGCTGCAAGGTGCTGCCGGGCTGTAGCTCCAGCGTCACCTTGGTCTGGCTGGTATCGGCCACCGGCACGAAACCAGTGGGCAATAACGGCACCAGGCTGAGCGACGCCGCCACGAACACCACCACTGCCAGCACCGTGGTCTTGCGATGGCCCATGCACCAGCGCACTGCGCCCAGGTAACGCCGCATGACAGGTCCGTCTGCGTCTTCTTCCGCCACCTGCGGTTTGAGCAAATAGGCAGCCATCATGGGGGTAAGCAAACGTGCCACCAGCAATGAGGCCACTACCGCCACCGCCGCCGTGATACCGAACTGCTTGAAGAACTTACCCGGTATGCCGCCCATGAACGCTGTGGGCAGGAATACCGCCACCAGCGTGAAGGTCGTCGCGATCACCGCCATGCCGATCTCGTCCGCCGCTTCCATGGCCGCCTGGAACGGGGTCTTGCCCATGCGTAAATGCCGCACGATGTTCTCGATCTCCACGATGGCATCGTCCACCAGGATGCCCACCACCAATGCCAGCGCGAGCAGGGTCAGTATATTCAGGCTGAAATTGGCGTAATACATGGCGAAAAACGTCGGGATGATGGATAGCGGCAGCGCCACGGCAGCCACCAGCGTAGCGCGCCAGTCGCGCAGGAACCACCAGACGACGAGAATGGCCAGGATCGCCCCTTCGTACAGCAGGTGCATGGAGCCTTCATAATTGTCTTCCACCGGCTTCACCGTGTTGAAGGCTTCGACTATCTGTATGTTGGGATTGATGGCATTGAGGCGTGCGATATCCTTGCGCACGGCCTGCGCTACGGTGACCTCGCTACTGCCTTTCACGCGCGTGATCTCGAAGCCGATGATGGGTTTGCCATCCAGCCTGGCATAAGTGGAGCGTTCGGCATTGGTATCCAGCAGTGTTGCCACCTGGTTCAACTTGACATGGCTGCCGTTGGCTAAGGGGATGTCCAGGTTGAGTATCTCGGCGGGGCTTTTTACCGCCCCCAGGGTACGCACCGACTGTATGGCGCCGCCGATATCGCCGCGCCCGCCGGAGGCATCCTGCTGTACCTGCTTGAGGCGGGTGGAGACATCCGACGCGGTGACCCCCAGGCCGGCCATCAGCACCGGGTCGAGATTGACCTGCACTTCGCGGTCGACCCCACCGACACGCGATATCTTGCCCACTCCCTTGACCGCCAGCATGGCTTTGGCGAGGTCGTTATCCACGTACCATGACAGCTCCTGCTCGTTCATGCGCTTGGCATCCACCACGAATGTCAGCAACGCACCGCCGGAGGTGACCACTTTGGAGATCACCGGGTTGAGCAAGGCGGCAGGCAGGTCGGAACGCGCACTGTCGACGGCATTGCGCACCTGGTTGAGCGCTTCTTCGGAATTCTTGTCGATATTGAATTCCACGTTGATCTTCACCGAACCGTCGGTGATGGTGGTACGGATATGCTCGATGCCGCCGATAGTGGCGATCTTGTCCTCGATCTTGCGCGCGACTTCGGTCTCCAGTTGAGGCGGTGCGGCCCCTTCCAGCGTGGCGTTGACGGTGATGGTCGGCACTTCGATATCGGGGAAATTCTGGATGCCCAGTCCCTTCAGGCTCACCAGCCCTAAATAGGTGAGGACGGCAAACAGCAGCAGCGAAGGAACCGGGTTGCGGATAGACCAGGCGGAAAAGTTCATGGCTGGGCGCCCACCTTGTTCGTTTGGGCAGGCTCAGCCTTGATGCTCACCAGGTCGCCGTCGCCCAGGAACGCACCGCCGGTAGCCACCAGCACGCTATCCTGGTTTATGCTGAAACCGGCAGGCGAGCCTGCATCGGGCGGTGCCGGCAGTATCTCGACAAAGTCACCGGAGCGCCTGCCGGTGGCGATGACACGTTGCGTCACGCGCTTATCAGCGCCGACCTCATACACATAGCTGCGACCGTCGCGCAGAATGATCGCCGCCTGCGGCACACTCAGTGCCGGCTGCTGGCCGATCTCGATCTCGCCTTGTGCGTACATGCCGGGATGGGCCGAAGCCTTGGGCAGGTCCACATAGATCAGCGCATTCCGCGTGTTCACGTCCAGCGTGGGCGCGGTGATGCGCACGCTGCCGTCAATGCGCTTGCCATCCGGCAAGGTCAGGTGGACAGTCTGCCCTTTATGGATCTGCGCCAGCTGTTGCGCATTGACCTCAGCACGCCATTCGATACGCCCCTGCCTTACCAGGCGGAATAGCTCAGTCCCTACCGCCACGACATTGCCCAGGTTGGCTGTACGCGCAGAGATCACGCCATCGTCCGGTGCTATCACATGGGTCTGTTTCAGGCGTATCTCCTGCGACTGCAGCTCCGCCTGCGAGGATGCCAGCGTCGCCTGTGCGGTTTCCTCGGCGATCATGTACTGGTTGATCTGCTGGGTGGATAAGGCACCGCTGTCCTTGATCTCCCTTGCCCTGTCTGCGTTGGACTTGGCTTCAGCCAGGCTGGCCCGGTCTTTGGCCACTGCGGCGCGCTGTTTCTGCAGGTCGGCCCTCACGGTTTCATCCGCCAGCAGTACCAGTGTCTGCCCGCTCTTCACTTCAGTGCCGACATCCACCAACACCTGTGCGATGCGGAGCCCACCAATCTCGGCGCCGATGACCGCCTCCTGCCAGGATGACACGGAGCCATTCACCGTCAGGTTCATCGGCCAATCCTGCCGGCTCGGCTTTATGGTCTCTACTGTCAGCACGGCTTTAGCCGGTGCCACCTCTGCAGGCTTGGATTTCATTTTGGCCAGGATGAGGATGAACGCCACTACCACGGCAATAGCAATCACCACATAAAGCAACGGCTTGTTAGTTCTTAAGGATGCCATCGCGTTTGGTTGTTTCGTGCCAGGCTTTTGCAGGTTTGGTTCGAGGGTATTACTCATTTTTGCTATTCCCTTGTTTGGGGTCCGTTGTCTGTGGTGCCGGCGCTTGTACTACTGACATGTGTAGTACCGGCATTTTTATGCTGGCTAGTTGGTGTCTGATTGACACCGGCCATGGCTGTCTTTTCCTGCTGGCTGCCCTGCCAGCCGCCACCGATAGCTTTGTAGAGCGCTATCCAGTACTGCACCCGGTCATGCTGCTGGGTGATGAGGTTGAGTTCCGCATTAATGGCCTGGCGGCGTGCGTCTTCCAGGGTGATCAGGCTGGCGCCGCCGGCTTTCCAGTTGATTTCAGTAGCCTTGAAGTAACGCCGGTACTGTTCGGCACTGGCGGCTTCCGCCACCTGCCGGTTGGCGGCGCTGTCCAGGTTGACCAGGGCCTGCTCCACGTCCTTTACCGCTGTGCGTACGCTTTGCTGGTAGGTCGCCAGCGCCACTTCATAGTTGGCTTCGGCGATGGTCTTCTGCGCCTTGAGCTTGCCCGCATCGAAAATAGGCACAGTCAGCGTGGGCCCGAACGACCAGGGCTTGGAACTGATGCTATTGCCGCCCACGGTGGTCTCGCGCAAACCGATAGAACCGGTGAGCGACAGGCTGGGATAGCGATTGGCTTCTGCCACGCCGACATCGGCACTGGCAGCGGCTAGCGAACGTTCGTCCGCGACAATGTCGGGCCGCTGGTTGATCACCGTCACGGGCAGGCTGCTTAGGTTGAACGCGGCCGGCGTTGGGATCGCTGCCTTGCCGTCCGCCAGCATCTTGCGCAAGCCGGGCTCATCCAGCCCGGTGACTGCCACCAATGACTTTACGTGGTTATCGCATTGGGCTTTCTGGCCGACAAGGCTGGAAATAGTGCTATTGGCGCTGGCTTTGGCCAGTTCGGCATCGGCCGGCGCCGCAAACCCTGCACCCGCCTGGATGCCAGTCAGGCGCGCCGTTTCATTTTTGGAGGACAGCTGGCGCTCGTAGGCATCCACCAATAACTGGCAAGTCCGGTAATCCAGGTAATTATTGGTGACTTCCGCCGCCAGCGTCACACGGGCTTCGTGCCAGTCGCCCTGTCGCGCCTCGAGCCTGGCTGCCGCCGCCTGTTTGTTGAATTTGATGGCACCGAACAGGTCGACTTCCCAACTGGCATCCATCTGGGCGCGGGAAATATCGGTGATGCCGGAATTAAAGCCGGTAGAACTAGAGCCGGAATTGCCGGAGGTCGTCACGGTGCTGGTGCCAACCCCGGTTCCGACACCAGTGCCGACGGTCGTGCCGCCCCCGCCGCCGGAGCGCGTCCTGCCCAGTGTGCCGGTCAGCGAAGGCAGTCCGTCTGCGCGGGCACTGATAATGCTGGCACGTGCCGATTTTATGTTTGCCAGCGCAGTATCAATGCTGGGACTGTCCGCTTCTGCTGCGGCCAGCAACTGGCTTAGAACCGGGTCATTGAACTGTCCCCACCAGTCGATCAGCGCCTCCGTACTGCCATCGTGCGGCAAAGTGGCATGCCAAGTATCCGGCAGCTTAACCTGTGGCCGCATATACTCCGGGAACACGCT
>JAZKEL010000110.1:2192-4836 GCA_040387075.1 Pseudomonadota bacterium | reverse complement strand
ATCTGTACTGCCCAGATGGTCAATCCCAGCGGCCCAAACAGAATAACATTGAGCACCAGCATCAGGCTTACTCCCAAGCGGCTGTGTTTGGTATAGAGGTTTCGCTCCAGCCAGTCATCAGGGGTGCCGCTGCCGTACTTTTCCAGGGTATCCTGGTTATGCGCTTCTGCACGGTATAGCTCTGCTCCTTCATACAACACTTTTGCCAGGCCCAGGACCTGGGGACTATGTGGATCGTCCTCGGTTTCGCAACGCGCATGGTGTTTGCGGTGGATGGCTGCCCATTCCTTGGTGATGATGCCGGTTGTCATCCATAGCCAGAACCTGAAGAAATGACTGACAATCGGGTGCAGGTCCAGCGCGCGGTGAGCCTGGTGCCTGTGCAGGAAGATAGTCACCGCTGCGATCGTGATGTGCGTCAATCCCAGCGCGACCAAAACATACCCCCACCACGGTAAGTCGATTAACCAGAAATTCATAAGCCCTCAGTCAGATATAAAAAATGGATTCGGAGTAACGATATTATTGCTGCAGCTTTCGTAGGCGCTGCATTTTTATAGCTACCGATATTGGATAGCTAGATACTACATTAGTGCTGATTACATAAGAAATATAGTGGCTAATCCAAGAAAAATGAAAAAACCGCCGCTATCTGTCACGGCAGTGATCAATACACTCGAGCCTACAGCCGGGTCACGCCCAAACCTGGTCATCACCAACGGAATCATGACGCCCATAATGGCAGCCAGCAACAGGTTAAGCGTCATCGCTGCCGTCATTACCAAGCCGAGCTTGATGTTGCCATAAAGCAGGAATGCAGCAAGCCCGAGCACGCTCCCCCATAGCAGGCCGTTCAGCAAACCCACGCCTAATTCTTTCGATAGCAATGATTTCATGTTGTGCGAAGCAATTTGCCCGATTGCCAGGCCGCGCACGATCATTGTAGTGGTCTGGTTGCCCGAATTCCCACCTATGCCTGCCACGATGGGCATGAGCGCTGCCAGGGCCACTATCTTTTCTATGGAATCCTCGAATACGCCAATCACGCGGGAAGCCACAAATGCCGTGACCAGGTTGATCGCCAGCCAAGTCCAGCGGTTTTGGACCGATTTCCACACGGAAGAGAATAGATCTTCTTCCTCACGCAAACCGGCCATGGACAGCATTTCGCTTTCCGCTTCGTCGCGAATATAGTCCATGACGGTATCCACCGTCAGTCGGCCGACCAGTTTGTTATTCTCGTCAACCACCGGCGCAGTCACCAGGTCATACCGCTCGAACGCTTTGGCTGCTTCATCCGCAGTATCCTCTGGATGGAATACGACGGCATCATCCGCCATAATCTCCACGACTACCATGTCCAGGTCATTCACTACTAAACGCTTTAGCGGCAACACGCCCCGCAATATGTCGTGGCGATCCACCACAAATAACTTATCCGTATGGCCCGGCAATGTACCCAGCCGCCTTAAATAACGCAGCGTGACCTCAAGCGTTACGTCTTCGCGGATGGTGACGATATCGAAATCCATCAATGCCCCTACCGCATCCTCAGGATAGGCCAGGGCAGACTGCAGGCGTTCACGGTTCTGGATATCCAGGCTATCCAGCAGGTCATAAAGCACGTCCTTGGGGAGATCGGGCGCAAGATCGGCAAGTTCATCGGTATCCAGTTGCTCGGCAGCTGCCAGCAGTTCCTCGCTGTCCATGTCCGCGATAAGCGTCTGCCGTACGGCATCGGATACTTCCAGCAGGATCTCGCCGTCACGCTCGGCCTTGACCAGCTCCCAGACATCAAGCCGCTGCTCCAGGGGAAGGGCTTCCAGGATATGCGCGACGTCGGCAGAATGCAGGGCATCCAGCTTCTTCTGCAACTCAACCAGATTCTGCTTGTGCACCAGGGTTTCCACCAGCTGGTGTTTCGGCATGTCCTGTTTATGCACAAGATCTTCTATCATCTTGTGCTTGTTTAACAGGCCTATCACCTGTTGCAGGCTCTCCTGTAAGCTTTCCTTGATTTCTTGATTTTCTGCCATAAGTCAGCTCATGAATGCCTATCAAATTAAGTAACTATCAGCCTGTCCCGGTATTCATCAGGTCTCTTATTATCGTGCTTTTTAAGCAAGACGAAAACCATTCATGTATATCACATCCTGTATTCAGTCGTATGAAACTAGGTTGTTAATCGCAAATCTCGCGGACAATAAAAAAGCCGGCGTTAACCGGCTTTTTTATTGGATATTAAAGCAATTTATTCAGCAACTACAGCTTCTGTAGAAGGATCTGGACGATCCACCAACTCGACCAATGCCATAGGAGCATTATCGCCAACACGGAAACCGCACTTCAGGATACGCAGATACCCACCATTACGTGTCTGGTAACGTGGCCCCAGTTCGCTGAACAACTTACCGACGATATCACGATCACGCAGGCGGCTGAACGCGAGGCGACGATTTGCCAAAGTAGCATTCTTGCCCAATGTAATCAAAGGCTCTGCCACACGGCGCAGTTCTTTTGCTTTTGGCAATGTTGTCTTGATGATTTCATGACGCAATAATGAATTGGTCATGTTCTGCAACATAGCCTTGCGATGGCTGCTGGTGCGATTTAATTTACGATTACTGTTGCGATGACGAGATCG
>JAZKEL010000110.1:0-2182 GCA_040387075.1 Pseudomonadota bacterium | reverse complement strand
GCATAGTGATACCCTCAAGCTTTAGCTATTTATACTTAATGCTAGTTATCTGTGGTGCTAGATTTTTTCAAGGCCAACAGGCGGCCAATTTTCCAGCTTCATGCCTAACGTCAGGCCTTTTGAGGCCAATACGTCTTTAATTTCATTCAATGACTTACGGCCAAGATTCGGTGCCTTGAGCAGTTCATTCTCACCGCGTTGAATCAGGTCACCAATGTAATAGATGTTTTCTGCTTTAAGGCAATTTGCAGAACGCACTGTCAATTCAAGATCATCCACCGGACGCAACAGGATAGGATCAACTTGTGGTGCATGCTTAACTTCAATCTCGGTCGGAGCACCTTCCAGATCAGCAAATACGGACAATTGACCGATCAGGATACGTGCAGCATCGCGGATAGCCTGTTCCGGCTCCATGATACCGTTGGTTTCAACGTCCATGATCAGCTTGTCCAAATCGGTACGCTGCTCAACACGCGCACTTTCAACATGGTAACTGACCTTGTTGATAGGGCTGAAGGATGCATCTACCTGGATGAAGCCCAGGATGCGGTCTTCATCGGTATATTTTCTTGCAGGAACAGGCTGGTAACCACGGCCCATTTCCACTTTAACTTCCAGGTTGATTTTGCCGCCGTTGGTCAGGTGCGCAATCACGTGGTTAGGATTGACGATTTCAGCATCGTGACCAGTTTCAAAGTCGCCAGCAGTCACCACACCTTCAACTGACTTATTCAGGATCAGGACAGTTTCGCTTTTGGTGTTCAGCTTAAGTGCAACACCTTTCAGGTTCAGCAGGATATCAACAACGTCTTCCTGCACACCGTCCAGCGTTGAGTATTCATGCACTACGCCATCGATCTTAACTTCTGTAATAGCAAAACCAGGGATGGATGACAGCAATACACGGCGCAAAGCATTGCCCAATGTATAACCGAAACCGCGTTCCATAGGCTCCAGTGTCACACGTGCGCGCACTGGAGAAATCACTTCAACGTCCACAACACGTGGCTTTAAATATTCAGTCGGACTGTTTTGCATAAACTTTCCTTACGGCCCAAAATTACTTAAGTTAACGTTCTAAATTATTAACGTGCGACTGCCGGGAGCTAATTACTTCAAGTTATTACTTAGAGTAAAGCTCGACCACCAGTGATTCATTAATAGTAGAAGGCAATTCATCGCGCTGTGGCTTGGCTTTGAAAGTACCTTTCAACGCTTTAACATCCACATCGATCCATTCTGGGAAGCCACGTTGCTCAGCAGCAGCCAATGCACCTGTAATACGCAATTGCGCTTTGGAAGCATCTGCAACCTGCACTACATCGCCCGGCTTAACCTGGAATGAAGGAATATTTACACGCTTACCGTTTACCAGGATGCTGTTATGGCGAACGATCTGACGCGCTTCTGTACGTGAACCACCCAGGCCCATACGATAGGCTACGTTATCCAGGCGGCATTCCAGCAACTGCAGCAGGTTTTCGCCGGTAATGCCCTTTTGGCGATCAGCTTCTGCATAGTAACCACGGAACTGGCCTTCAAGGATGCCATAAATACGGCGAAGCTTTTGCTTCTCACGCAGTTGAACGCCATAGTCAGAAAGACGCTGGTTACGACGCTGACCGTGCTGGCCAGGTGGGAAATTACGTTTTTCAATAGCGCATTTGTCCGTGAAGCATTTCTCTGCTTTCAAGAAAAGCTTTTCGCCTTCGCGGCGACATTGACGGCACTTAGGATCTAGATTTCTAGCCAAGGTATTCTCCTGTTATTCTATTCTGCTAAAAGCGTGCTTAGATGCGACGCTTCTTAGGTGGCCGGCAGCCATTGTGTGGCACTGGGGTCACATCAGAAATGCTTGTAATTTTGAAACCGGCGGCATTCAAGGCACGCACTGCTGATTCACGACCAGGGCCTGGACCCTTAATGCGCACTTCAAGATTCTTTACGCCGCACTCCTGGGCCGCCTTACCAGCAGCTTCTGCAGCAACCTGGGCTGCAAATGGAGTACTTTTACGTGAGCCCTTGAAACCTGCGCCGCCTGAGGTTGCCCATGAAAGAGCATTACCCTGGCGATCAGTGATCGTAATGATTGTATTGTTAAAAGACGCATGAACGTGGGCAATACCCTCGGCAATGTTCTTTTTAACTTTCTTACGTACGCGTACGTTTGCTTTAGCCA
>JAZKEL010000109.1:0-6528 GCA_040387075.1 Pseudomonadota bacterium | reverse complement strand
GCAGTGTGCTGCGCACCAACCCGGACGGACTGGCGCAAACACGCGAACCTATCCAGCTGGGGGCCGAACTGTTCGGACATGCCAGTGTTGAAAGCGATATCGAAATCCAGCGACTGATGATCAAGGCCTTGCAAAAGGCAGGCGTCAGCTCGCTGCACATCGATTTCAGCCATGTCGGCATTTTCAGGAGCCTGGTACAGATGGGGAATATCCCCAAGTCTGCCGAGCAATCGCTGTATGCCGCATTGCAAAGTAAAGACCAGACAGAAGTGCGTAGCCTGGCTGCCGGTTTAGACCGTGTGATCCTAGAAGCCTTGTGCAGCCTGACCGAACTGAATGGGGGTGTTGCCATCCTGGGTGAAGCTGAACAACGTCTACCAAAAAGTCCTGCCATACAGCAGGCACTGAAAGATCTGCACCAGATCGGCAATGCACTGACTGACCTCGGCGTTGATGTTTGTTTCGATTTGGCCGAGTTGCGGGGTTACCACTATCATAGTGGCGTCGTCTTTGCCGCGTATGCACAGGGTTATGCCGGGCCGCTAGCGCTGGGCGGGCGTTACGATGAAGTGGGGTCGGTATTTGGCCGTGCACGACCTGCGACAGGGTTTAGCCTGGATTTGCGCGGGGTAGTGACTGCACTGCCATTGGCAGAATTGCAGAAGGCTATCTTTGCGCCGTACGACAAAGATGCCAGCCTGGCGCAAGCGATAGAAGCGCTGCGCGCCCAAGGCCAAGTAGTGATACAGGAGCTGCCCGGTCATGAAGCGCACCGCCATGAATTGAATTGCGATCGTGAGCTGGTCAAGCAGGATAATGGCTGGCAGGTAATTTCTGCAGCTTGATACGCTTTTAAATTTAATTAATACAACACATTGATGAGTAAACATGAATAAGAACGTTGTCGTAATCGGCACCCAGTGGGGCGATGAAGGTAAAGGGAAAATCGTCGATTGGCTGACCGACCACGCCCAGGGCGTGGTGCGATTCCAGGGCGGGCATAATGCCGGGCATACCCTCGTGATCGGCCAGGGCGATGCACAACGTGAATACAAGCTTAACCTCGTGCCGTCAGGCATCGTACGCGCCGGCGTGAAATGCTATATCGGCAATGGCGTGGTGCTTGATGCAGGCCATTTGCTGGAAGAGATCAGCGGACTGGAAGCAGTCGGCATAGAGGTGCGCAACCGACTGATGGTCAGCCCTGGCTGTCCGCTCATCATGGGTTACCACGTCAAATTGGATAAGGCGCGTGAAGCAGCGCGCGGTATCGACAAGAAGATCGGCACCACAGGCAAAGGCATAGGCCCCACCTACGAAGACAAAGTCGCGCGCCGTGCGTTGCGTGTATACGATTTGTTCCACCCGGAACGCTTTGCAGAAAAGTTGCGTGAGGTGATGGATTACCATAACTTCGTATTGACCAAATACCTGCACACCGAGGCCGTGGATTACCAGTCTGAACTGGATTCGGCCATGGGTCGCGTCGATTTGCTTAAGCCCATGGTGGGTGATGTATCGGCTGCCATCTACGAAGCCAGCAAAGCCGGCGACAAGCTGTTGTTCGAAGGTGCACAAGGCACCTTGCTGGATGTGGATCATGGCACTTATCCGTATGTCACATCCTCGAATTGCGTGGCAGGCCAAGCGTCTGCAGGATCAGGCGTGGGGCCGGACATGCTGCATTACATACTCGGCATCACCAAGGCATACACTACGCGTGTCGGCGGCGGGCCATTCCCCAGCGAACTGGATATCGAGTCCGAAGCCTGCCCAGGCTACCAGATGTCGACCAAAGGCCGCGAGATCGGCACCGTTACCAAGCGCAAGCGCCGCTGCGGCTGGTTCGATGCGGCTGCATTACGCCGTTCTGCCCGTATCAACGGCCTGACAGGGCTTTGCATCACCAAGCTGGACGTTCTCGACGGCATCGCCGACCTGGAGATATGCACCGGTTACACGCTGGACGGTAAAACCATAGACCTGCTGCCGGTAGGGGCGGATGATCTCGCCCGTTGCGTGCCTATCTACGAAAGCATGCCTGGATGGTCGGAAAATACCTTTGGCATCAGCCAGTGGGATGCCTTGCCCCTGAATGCACGTAATTACCTGAAGCGCCTGGAAGTCCTATGCGAAGTGCCTGTGGCCATCGTATCGACCGGCCCCGAGCGCGACCAGACCATCGTGCTGCGCCATCCTTTCGAGGCTTAACATTGAAGCCCATTCATGAGCAGCGGTTGGCGTGGGCGCTAACCGGTTCCGGGCATTACCTGCGTGAATGCATCGCCATCATCAATACGCTGGACAATGTGGATTTGTTCCTGAGCAAGGCGGCTGCTGAAATCCTCAAGCAGTACGGCTATGAGCATAATGTAGGCCGCGTGTACCAGGACAAGACGGCAAGCTCGGTTCCCGTTGAGCTGTTCTACCACGGTGCATACCACACTGTCGTCATCGCGCCCGCCACGTCCAACACGGTGGCCAAGATGGTTTGCGGCATTTCGGATAACCTGGTGACCAATATGTATGCCCAGGCTGGGAAGTGCCGTGTACCCAGTATCGTCTTTGCCTGCGACACCGAACCTGAGATAGAGTCGGAAGCGCCGCGCGAGCATATGGTCAAAGTCTATCCCCGCCGCATCGATCTCGATAACATGGAAAAACTCAAGACATTCGAGGAAACCATTGTCGCCGGCGACATGCAGCAATTAAACCAGGCAATTCAAACGAGGCTGGTATGTCTGAGAGCCTCCTCTTCTTAACCGGCAAGCTGGCGGAAAAAAGCCTGCATAAGGTGCTGCAAGGCATACAGTCTGCAGACTCCCATCTCCCGGATTTTAAATACCGCATTTCCCAGATCGGGGTGTCGGTTGCAGCCCTCATGACACCGGAATTGATCGTCAGGCGTCTACATGATGCAGGCGATGCAGACCGCATCGTATTGCCGGGTTTATGCCGCGGTGATTTGCGTATGCTGGAAGAAAAATACGGCATACCTGTAGAGCGGGGACCGGAAGATCTCAAGGATCTGCCGCAGTATTTCGGCAGGGGCGGCAAGGAACCGGATCTGTCAAAATACACAGTCAATATTTTCGCTGAAATCGTAGAGGCACCCCAGCTGACAGTGGATGGCATCGTGGCGAGGGCTAATTATTATCGCAGCCAGGGCGCGGATGTCATCGATCTCGGCTGTTTACCCAATACGCCATTCCCGCATCTTGCCGATGCCATCCATGCGTTGCATGAGCAAGGCTTCAAGGTGAGCGTGGATTCCCTTGAGTCGAAGGATTTGTTGCTTGCCGGGAAAGCCGGTGCAGACTACCTACTCAGCCTGACCGAGAAAACATTGTGGATCGCCGACGAAGTCGCTTCAACGCCTATCCTAATCGCAGCCAAGACGGGTAGCCTGCCTTCCCTGTACCGGGCCATCGAGGGCATGCAGAAGAGGGGCAGGCCGTTTATCGCCGATGCCATCCTGGACCCGATTCCATTCGGCTTCACTGAATCCATCGTGCGTTACCAGAAATTGCGTAAGCGATATCCTGATATCCAGGTGATGATGGGTGTGGGCAACCTGACTGAACTGACGGATGCGGATACCACAGGCATCAATGCTATCCTCTTCGGCATCATCGCGGAGCTTGATATCAATGCCGTGCTGGCTACCTCTGTCAGTCCCCATGCCATCAATGCAGTTGCAGAAGCCGATATTGCCAGGCGTATCATGTTTGCTGCCTCCGAAGACAGGCGACTGCCGCGTGACTACAGCAACGGCCTGCTGGGGTTGCATGACAGGCGCCCGTTTACGTATTCCAGCGAAGAAATCGCAGAACTGGCTGCGCTGATCAAAGACCCGAGCTTCCGCATCCAAGTAAGTGCCGATGGCGTGCATATATTCAACCGCGACGGGCTGTTCACCAGCATAGACCCCTTCGAGCTGTATCCGCATTTAGGTGTAGAAAATGACGCATCGCATGCTTTTTACCTGGGGGTCGAACTGGCACGCGCGCAGATCGCCTGGCAGCTAAAGAAACGCTACAGCCAGGATGAAGAGCTGGAGTGGGGGAGTAATACCGTCAGGAAAGACCCACAGGCAAGGGTTGCCCACCGCGATGAATCCATGAAGGAAAAACGCATGAAGCGTTCCGAACCGTGAATCAGCCATGAATTTGACCGCTCGGATTTAACCCTATGGATTACCAAGAAGCACCGGACATGATTTTCGAAAGTATCGTCATCAGCACCGACCAGGCTGGGAATCCGCACATCGCCCCATTCGGCGTACGCAAGCAGCAAGGCCTCATCCTGATCGCCCCATTCCGTCCATCAGCAAGCCTGGACAACCTGCTGTCTCAGCGTACGGCCACGCTCAATATGACCGATGATGTGCGCGTGTTCGCCGGGGCGCTCACGGGACGTCGTGACTGGCCCGTGTTTGCAGCGTCGCACATCAAAGGCCATGTGCTTCAAAATGCGCTATCTCACCATGAGCTTGAATTGGTTAATGTGATTGAAGATGCTGTACGCCCGCAACTGTATTTCAAGGTAGTACATGTGGAGAATCACGCGCCATTTCAGGGATTCAACCGGGCACAGGCTGCGGTTGTTGAATTGGCGGTACTGGTAAGCCGGCTTAATATGCTGCCGCCTGAGAAGGTAAATGCGGAAATCGGCTATCTAGAAATAGCCATTAATAAGACAGCCGGGCCCCGCGAACTTGAGGCATGGGGTTGGCTAATGGAGGCTGTCGAGAATCATCGTTCCGCCATGAATGGAGAAAACCTGGCGTGACAAAATTACTGGTCAGTGTCACGAATGTAGAAGAGGCTATCTGGGCGCTTGATGCAGGTGTGGACATCGTCGACCTGAAAAACCCCGCACTGGGCGCACTGGGTGCATTGCCACTGCACACTGTCCAGGAGATCGTGCAAGTAATCGATGGCAGGAAAACATTGAGTGCAACGATCGGTGACCTCGATATGCAGCCGGCGTTGCTTATAGCCCATGTGAAAGAAATGGCGGACACGGGTGTGGATATCGTCAAGGTGGGCTTCTTCCCGTCTAGTGCAAATGTAGAGTGCATCAATGCGCTGGAGCCATTAATACGTAATGGCATAAAAATAGTCGCTGTTTTGCCAGCCGACCTTGAACTCGACCTGGACCTGTTGCCGATCTTTATGAAGGCGGGCTTCTACGGTGTGATGCTGGATACTTTCCATAAAAAAGGAAAAAGCCTGGTAGATTACCTTTCAATCGAGCAACTAAGCCAGTTTGTCGTTGAGACGAATGGCATGGGCATGCAATCCGGGCTCGCTGGGTCTCTGCAAGTAATGCATATTCCTTCCTTGATAGATTTAGGTGCTGCATACATGGGATTTCGCGGGGCCGCATGCGTCCAATACAATCGCCGCGCCCGTATTGAGCCGGATAAAATTGCCAAATTAAAATTCATGTTGCATAAATACAACGAATTTCCAAATTATGGTAATGTGGCAGGAGATTCACAAGCGCCTGATTGCAATGCCAATGCGGTTTCCGTATAGTCAAACCACTAAGTTTTAATCCACAGGAGTTCAAGCAATGAAGAAAAATATTATCGGTATGGCAGTTGCAGGTGTTTTAAGTGCTATTGCATTTAACGCAGTTGCTGATGACGCTTATCAGGGTTCATGGTACGCAGTTCCAGGCGTGAGCATCGTTCACCCGGACAAGGATCTGGAAACAGACAATACTGGCGGCGGCGGTTTCCTGCGTATCGGTAAAGAATTAAGCGAGCATTGGGATGTTCAAATCGGTGGTGGTTACACACGTACCAATAACGATCTTGATGGCGTAAGCGGTAAATACAAGCAAACCCTACTTGGCGTTGATGCTCTTTACCTGTTCAGTCGTGAAAAATTTCGCCCATTCCTGTTGGCTGGTGTCGGTGGTGCTCGTAACAACTTAGACTACAGCGCACCAGGTGTGGATATTGATGGTAAAAAGAATTCATGGATGGGTAACGTTGGTGCTGGTTTCCAGTATCTGGTTACCGATACATTTGGTTTGCAAGCTGATATCCGTGAAATCTGGAGTCGTGCAGAAGTCGGTATCAATGGCGTGAATGATACTGAAACCATCCACAACACTCAGTTGAACATCGGTGCAATCTTCCGTTTTGGTGCTCCTAAGCCTACCGTTGCTGCTGTTGAGCCTACTCCTGAGCCAACGCCAGCTGTTGAACCAGCTCCAGTTGCTCCTGTATGCCAGGAAACATTCAAGACCATCAAGATCCAGGAAGAGAAGTTGTTTGGTTTCGATAAAGCGTCTATCAATGCAGATGGCAAGCACACATTGGACAATGCCGCTGAACAAATCAATGCAAACCCGGAAATCGACGTAGTGCTTGTCACTGGTTACACCGACAAGCTGGGTTCTGATAAATACAACCAGAAGCTGTCTGAGCGTCGCGCTACCCAAGTCAGGGATTACCTGGTGTCTAAGGGTGTTGATGCTAATCGCCTGACAGCAGCCGGTAAGGGTGAAAGC
>JAZKEL010000108.1:0-8122 GCA_040387075.1 Pseudomonadota bacterium | reverse complement strand
GCCAACCGCAGTTCTAACAAGACATTCCGCGGCTTCGGCATTACGGAAGGCTTGAAGATACTGGACGAGGTACGACGCCAGATCGGCGTGCCCATCCTGACCGATGTGCATACAGAGGAGCAGGTGGCCGAAGTGGCTTCCGTAGTGGATGTGCTGCAGACGCCGGCTTTCCTCTGCCGCCAGACGGATTTCATCACGGCGGTCGCCACCTGCGGCAAGCCGGTGAACATCAAGAAAGGCCAGTTCCTGGCGCCTGGCGACATGAAGCAGGTCGTGCAGAAAGCCAAGGAAGCCAATGGCGGCGCGGACACCATCATGGTGTGCGAGCGCGGCGCTTCCTTTGGTTACAATACCCTGGTGTCCGATATGCGCGGCCTCGCTATCATGCGCGAGACCAATTGCCCGGTGGTGTTCGATGCCACCCATTCGGTGCAGCAGCCCGGCGGGCAGGGCGATAAGAGCGGCGGCCAGCGCGAACACGTGCCCGTGTTGTCGCGTGCAGCAGTCGCCAGCGGCATCGCGGGGATTTTCATGGAAACGCATCCTGATCCGGCGAACGCTTTATCGGACGGCCCCAACGCATGGCCATTGCATAAAATGAGGGCCTTGCTCGAAGTATTGGCAGAGATTGACAGAACGGTCAAGAAAGCCGGCTTTATCGAGCAGACTCTTTAGGCTTGTCCGGCGAATGCAGTTTGAGTTTATGCATGAATTTGGATTTATGCTTGGAACTTTATGCCTGGAATTAGGCACGTTACAACTGAATTTAGAAGCACCAAAAATTTTGCGACACCAAAAATTAATGAAATAACATGAGGAAATACCATGAGTGCAATTGTTGACATCATCGCCCGTGAAATTCTTGATTCGCGCGGTAACCCCACCATCGAAGCCGATGTGTTGCTGGAATCCGGCATCATCGGCCGTGCTGCCGTGCCCTCCGGTGCCTCTACCGGCACCAAGGAAGCCGTAGAGCTACGGGATGGCGATTCCGGCCGTTACCTGGGTAAGGGCGTGTTGCAGGCAGTTGAAAACGTGAATACCGAAATCGCCGAGGCGATTGCAGGTGTGGATGCGGAAGAGCAGAGCTTTATCGACAGCACCCTGATCGAACTGGACGGCACGGAAAACAAGGAACGCCTCGGTGCCAATGCCATCCTGGCGGTGTCCATGGCCTGTGCGCGTGCTGCAGCCGAAGAGTCCGGCCTGCCTTTGTATCGTTACCTGGGCGGTTCCGGTTTTATGCAGTTGCCGACACCCATGATGAACATCATCAACGGCGGTGCGCATGCGGAAAACAGCGTGGACATGCAGGAATTCATGATCATTCCCGCTGGCCTGCCCAGCTTCCGCGAAGCGCTGCGTGCCGGTGCCGAAGTGTTCCATGCCCTGAAGAAAATCCTGCATAAACAAGGCCTGGCCACGACAGTCGGCGACGAAGGCGGCTTTGCGCCGGATTTACCTTCCAACGAATCGGCTATCCAGTACATCCTGGAAGCCATTTCCAATGCCGGTTATGAACCGGGCCGCGACATCCTGCTAGGCCTGGATTGCGCAAGCTCTGAATTCTACAAGGATGGCAAATACCACCTTGAATCTGAAGGCGTGCAGCTGACCTCCGCGCAGTTCACCGACTACCTGGCCGCCTGGGTGGATAAATACCCCATCATCAGCATCGAAGACGGCATGAGCGAACATGACTGGGACGGCTGGAAAGTGCTGACCGACCGCATGGGCAAGAACGTCCAGCTGGTGGGCGATGATTTGTTCGTCACCAATGCCAAGATCCTGCGCGAAGGCATCAAGCGCGGCGTGGCCAACTCCGTGCTGATCAAGGTCAACCAGATCGGTACGCTGACAGAGACCTTCCAGACGATCGAAACTGCCAAGCGCGCAGGTTATACCTCGGTGGTATCGCACCGTTCCGGCGAAACCGAAGACACCACCATCGCCGATATCTCGGTCGCGACCAACGCCCTGCAGATCAAGACCGGCTCACTGTCGCGTTCCGAGCGCATCGCCAAGTACAACCAGTTGCTGCGCATCGAAGAAGAACTGGGCGATGCCACCAGCTATGCCGGTTTAGGCGCGTTCTACAATATCGCTATTTAACTTTTCTAGTTAACTAACGGCAGGTGCTTGAAAGCCCTTACCCTCATCTTCGTCATCCTCATCGCCTCGCTACAGTACCCGCTGTGGCTAGGCAAGGGGAGCTGGCTGAGGGTATGGGACCTGAATCGGCAGATTGCTGAACAGAAAGACAAGAACACTACCCTGAAGGCACGCAACGATACACTGGATGCCGAAGTGCGGGACCTCAAGCAGGGATTCGCTGCGATTGAGGAACGCGCGCGCAGCGAACTGGGTATGATCAAGCAGGACGAGGTGTTCTATCAAGTGATAGACCAACAGGTGACTGACAAGCAGGTGACTGGGCAGCCCAGCCTGGACAGCACGATGCAGCCGGGCAAAAAAGCCGAGCCTAACTAAAACAAGCTAAGAATAACTGGCCCAAAGAATCACTGGCCCAAAATAATAAGCAGGTTCTTCAGGAACGCATTCCCGATGAATAGACATAAACTGATCTTGTTGCTGACGCTGGTACTTTCCATCGGGTTCATGGCGACCTCGTTGGTCAGTTATAACGTCTCGAAAAACTCCATCCACAATGCCATCGCTGACGACGAGTTACCGCTCACGGCGGATAATATCTATTCCGAAATACAGAAAGACCTGGTGCGGACCGTCTTTATCGCCTCCATGATGGCATCGGATACCTTCCTGCGCGACTGGGTCATCGACGGCGAAAAGAATAATGATCGCATCACCCGTTACCTGAAGGAAGTACAGGCCCGGTACGGGACATTCGTGAGCTTCCTGGTCTCCGAGAAGACGCGCAATTATTACTACAACCAGGGCATATTGAAACAGGTCAAGTCGACCGAACCCAGGGATGCATGGTATTTCCGTGTACGCACTATCCAGCAGCCGTACGAACTCAACGTAGACAAAGACATGGCGCATGAAGATGCCCTGACCATCTTCGTCAACTACCGGGTGTTCGATTACCAGAACCGCTATATTGGTGCTGCCGGAGTGGGCTTAACGGTAGACTCCGTGCAAGGCATGATTAACAGCTACCAGAACCGCTACCACCGCAATGTGTACTTCGTCGACCCCAAAGGCACGGTCATCCTGGCCAGCAATAAACAGCACCTCCCCGGCAGCAATATCCGCGATATCAAGGGCATGGCAAAGATAATCCCGGACATGCTGAGCAAGGATAGCGGCTCCTACCAATACCAGGAAAACAATGCCAGCTATCTGCTCAATAGCCGCTATATCCCCGAATTGAAGTGGTATCTGCTGGTCGAGAAGAATGAAAGCGAGGCCACCGCCAGCATCCGCTATGCGCTCTACCTCAACCTGCTTTTTTGCCTGACCATCACGGCCGGCGTGATACTGATCACGCACATGGTGCTCAAGCGTTACCAGTTGCAGGCGGAGATGATGGCGACGACCGACGCGCTTACCGGCCTGCCCAATAGGCGGGCATTCGATGTGGTGATCGAGGTGTTGTTCAACGACAGCATGCGCAACAGGACGCCGGTGGCCATCATCATGATGGATGTCGACCACTTCAAGAGCATTAACGACCGCTATGGCCATCTGGGTGGGGATTACGTGCTTTCGGAAGTGGCGATGATCATCAAGTCGTGCCTGCGCGGGTCTGATTTTGTTTGCCGCTGGGGCGGCGAAGAGTTCCTGGTCATCGTCAAGGATTGCGACGCTGCAGGCGTCATGGCCCTGGCCGAAAAAATCCGCCTGGCAGTGGAGCACAACAGCATCGAATACAAAGGCAAGAAGGTAAAGATTACCGTCAGCCTGGGGGCTAGCATGCGGGAAGACGGACAGAGCCTCGAGCAGGTGATCGAGCATGCAGACAAGGCCATGTACCAGGCAAAGTCGGCAGGCCGTAATAAAGCGTTACTTGGTACGTAGCGCTTAGTGTGTAGATTAGCTAATCGATAGGACCAGTCGGTACAGACGCTGGATCTGACATTCTCCCTGGCGATCCGTACTGAACAGAGGCGCAACTATCTCTTGTACCGGCCCTTCGTCTTAGCCCTTCGTATTGACACCGCGTTCCGCATTAACCGGCCAGGCTGTAGGGCATTTCGCGTATCTCCAGCGCTAAACCCTGCCATTGCAAGCCGCCGGCTTCTAGGCTTTCCAGCCGTATTTCCGCCAGCACGTCGTAACCGCCGCCGGGTGCCCGCGCGCTACGCACTATTTGGCCCACCGCGTCCTGCGAGTTAACGGTGGATATTATTTCCCCTGCCTGGGGCGCGATGCCTGATGCCGATATATGCGCCAGTTGTGTGCGACGCTTAACCTTGCCCAGGTAATGCGTGCGCGCCACGATCTCCTGCCCGGTATAGCATCCCTTCTTGAAATTGATGCCGCCCAGCACGTCCAGGTTGATCATCTGCGGCACGAACGCCTCCTGTGTTGCCGTGACGATCTCGGGGATGCCGGCGTTGATCTCCAGGTTGTCCCACGCCGGTTTGCCAACCGCGGTGAACTGCTGGTTCAGCTGTTGCCATAGTGTCCCTGCATTCCCGACCGGTGTGAAGATCTCGTAGCGAGGCACAACGCCAGGCAGGCGAATAAGGGTGGCGTTTTCCAGCGACGCGATCCCGTACTGCGCTTGCGGAACCTGGAAATCTTGGCGGAGTTGCGGGAATATCGTTTGCAGCATGGCAGGACTGTTGGTGCCAGCCACACCGAAGCGGCTGATGTCCAGCGATACATCGGTGATGACGACCTTGGAGCGCATGACGTACATTTTCAGCCGTTTGGCAATCGCTTCCAGCAGTGCAGCGTCTAACTGCAGGTGGATATGCCCCTGGTGCGCGAACGCCAGGAACAACGCTAGCAAGCGCCCTTTGGGGTTGCAGTAGCCGGTGAAGTGGCTGTTGGTGCCATCGAGCAGTGTGATGTCATTGGTGACCTGGCCCTGCAGGAAGGTCAGGGCATCGTCGCCTTCCACCTGCAGCAGGCCCAAGTGGGATAGATCCGCCAGTACATGACCACCGCTTGCAGCCTGCAGCTCTGACTCAGGATTGCCGTAATGCGCGACATACGCACTGGCCGTCGATACCGAGTCTATAGTTGCACCCTGCGATGCCAAAAAGTCCTGCCACTGTGTCATCATTGCCATGGTTGCGCCTTCGTGATTACTTTGAAATAGTACTTTTGAAAATTGGTATCTTGAGAATTATCGAGCAAACATTATGCAATACCTGCCATGCCGGATTAAGGAAAGCATGCGTGTATATATGGCGACATAACGGGGAATCGCAAGTTGGCCCATTATAACGTGAAGCCGCTGCACATGGTTTTGAAGCCGTCCCGGCAGTTATTTGCCGCATTGGTATTGGCCGGTGTTTCTGCAACCCTCATCGTGATGAGCATGCCGCTTGTTATATGGATCAAGCTAATTGGCTGCTTTGTGATTGTGACCGGCACTGCATATTTCGTTGCGAGGGATGCATTACTGGTGCTGCCGTGGTCGTGGCAGGGCATCGAGCTGAATGCTAAAGGCGAGTTGCTCTTTTTTACTAAAGACGGTGCCAAACGAAAAGCACGCGTAGAAACCACCAGCTTTGTGGCAGCCTATATGACCTTATTGAATATTACGCTTGAGGCCAGCCGCTGGGGCCGTCATGCGGTGATATTGACGGATAGTGCCGACAGCGAGGAGTTCCGCAAATTCCGGGTATGGCTGCGCTGGGGCATGCCGCTGGAGCTTGAACAACTGGTAGCAGATGATACTTAAACGCCTGCGCTTGCTTGTAGTCTAGTTACACTTCTTCTTGTAATGTGTTGCGCTTAGGTTGTAATTGGCTTGCATTTGGCTTGTAAAGAGCGTCGTTTGGGTTTAGCTGGCTTTTCCTGCAAGCGGCTTGCGGCGACCTGCCAGGTTTTTCCATAGCAAATTCAATGCCTTACCCAGATGGCTCGGTATATAAGCCGCAATCAATAAGACACCTGCCAGTGCGGCAAACACCCAATGCAGGTCGAACGGGGCGGTGTCCCGCCGTGCAGGTTTTTGCGCTTTCATGGCTGCCAGGAAGTTCTGCACATTGTCGCCGCGTACATACGTAGCGCTGATCTCCTTAGTCACCGATTTCAGGTATTCCTCGTCCACTTTTGACAGGTATCGGTCGCTCTCACCGCCCGCTACGTTGTCATCCCGCACGCCGATGTTCGCTTCCGAAATCTGGGCGATCCCGGGCTGCAGGGCAAAGCTTTCCCCCGACCAGAATCCGATGAGCTGGTTCTTATCGTCCAGTTTGGGGATGGGGGTGCCTTTGTCGCTGCCCACGCCCACCAGCAGCCAGCCGTCGCCGCCCTGGAAGTTGGTGAGGTCGCGGGTATTGAATACGTGCAGCCTGGGCGCTTCTTCGCCGTCGGTGAAAAACACCACCTGTGCCGGCTCGGGGAACGAGCGCAGCAGCCGTGCCAGGTTGTACATGCTTTCGCGGATACGGCTGTTGCCGGACCAGGCGCTGCGCCAGTCCAGGTGGTCTATGGTGTCGAGTATGGCGGAGTAATTACTGCAGACCTCTATCGGCGTGTACATGGCGGCCACGCTCACCCCGGCGAACAGCCCTACGCTGACCTTGCTGCCGCAGGGCATGGTGGCGATGGCCCGCTTCATCAGGTATTGCGTGTACGCAATACGTGTGGCGGGTTTGCCGTTCACCGTGGCATCGATCACGTTCATGCTCTGCGATATGTCGGCCACCAGGATATAGCTGTAGATGTTGCGCTGCAGCGGGACGGTAGGTTTGAACAGCGCGATCAGCAACAGCAGCAATGCTGCAGACAGCAATGCCGCGTCACGATGATGGCTTAAATAAGCGATGAGTTTTTTCATGAATTATCAGCCAATTTATGGCAGGCCTACCGGGATGTTACCCATGATCAGCCCTGGCGTATCGGACTCGCCGGCACCGGGAGTCGGCGTGGCAGGCAGCATGGTCAGCACACGATCCAGGTTGTGGCGCGTGCCCCAGTGCCCATTATCCAGCCGCAAGGCAAGCTGGTAAGCGTTCTTGGCCTGTCTTAACAGGTACTCGGTCTCATCGCGGACCGTCATGTTGCTGCCGTTGATGGCCAGCCCGCGCAGGAAGAAGATATTGCCGATATTGTGCTGGATAGCGGCTTTCTGTGCGGTATTGGCCTGCTCCAGCAGGTGCACGAACAACAGTGACGATTCCTTATAGCGTGTCTTCCTTGCCAGCCAGTAGGCCGTATCGAATTTGGCCTCGAAGCTCTGCACATCGGTCTTGGGCGGTTTTCCGCTGGAGACCGCGGCATTGAAGGCATCGACCTGGCGGATGCGGTTGAGGTCATGTGCGATGCCCAGGGGGCACGCAATGGCGATAGCGGCCAGCAACCACGTGAGTTTATTCACGGTCAGCAAGCGTAAGCCCAATACTTTTTTAGCGCCTACCGGTGTGGCGTTTAATTGTGATGCACTTATTGTTGTCGTCTTCAGCGCCATGCCCTGACCTCCAGATATTTAACGCCCAGCAATACGGCGATCATGATGGCCGCAAGCAGGTAACAAAGTTGTGTGAAATCGTGCCCGGGAATCTGCTCCAGGTAGCGTATCGGTTTCTTCTCTTTCTGGTTGATGTCGTCGATGGCAGCAGCGAGCGATTTCGGGTCTTCTGCCTCGTAGGCATGAAACGATGTCTTTAAGGTCTTGAAGTAATCATTCAACTCGATCTGCGGCGGCAGCGGGCCGTCTTCGGGCGGTTTATACGTTTCATCAAAAATACTTAGGCCGCCGGGCTTGCGCAGCACGATCCAGTACAGGCCTATGTTCAGTTTATCCGTCCAGTCACGGAATTTCTGCTGCACTTCAGCGCTCACACGCCCGGCACCGTCGGATAGCAGAATGATGGCGCGCGAGCCTGAGTCCGGCACGTTTTCAAACAGCCCGACCCCGCTGGTGAGGCCGCTGCCTATATTGGTCTGGAACAGGGCATTGCCGGCCGTGGCCTGGATGGCGCCCAGCACGGCTTCGCGGTTTTCGGTCAGCGGC
>JAZKEL010000107.1:288-11428 GCA_040387075.1 Pseudomonadota bacterium | reverse complement strand
GCCGATATCTGTATTTGTTGTGCTCATGATCCCGTTTTCTTTAGTTGTGGAGGTTGAGGAAAGTCGATGGTTGCCATCATTTATTCTGACGTAATATTAACAGTTTTAGAACGTTTGTGTGGCGGCGGTAGTCGCACTCCAGAGCATGCCGAAACCGCATGTGCCGATGCATTCGCTGCCCTTAAGATTCTAGGAGGCAAATGGGATTCTAGGTAGAAAATATGAATAAATAAAGATGAAATGGCATTCATGTCCTCATCTGTTAACATTTTTCTGTTATTAATAAAGCTGTATTAATTAGCCTGGGCAATTTATCCAACTTTTCCATTCATCCGCTATAGAGATCCATACGCATGCCCCATGATATAAACCTGATCACCACCATCGCCGCCGCACTGGGCGTCGGCCTCATCTTCGGCTTTATTGCCTCCAAACTCCGCATGCCGCCACTGGTTGGCTACCTCTTCGCCGGCATCATCATCGGTCCTGCTACGCCGGGATTTGTAGCAGACGTCGCACTCTCAAGCCAGTTGGCTGAGATCGGCGTGATGTTGTTGATGTTCGGTGTCGGCCTCCATTTCTCATTGAAGGACTTGCTGGCCGTGCGCAAGATCGCCATTCCAGGCGCCCTGGTACAGATACTGGTAGCGACTGCCATGGGCATGGGAACCGCCATGTACTGGGGATGGGACATGGGCGGTGCGCTTGTCTTCGGCCTGGCACTGTCAGTCGCCAGTACCGTCGTGCTGTTGCGGGCACTGGAAGCCAGGGGCGTACTGGATTCCATCAACGGCCAGATCGCGGTGGGCTGGTTGATCGTGGAAGACCTGATCATGGTACTGGTGCTGGTATTGCTGCCGGTTATGGCCGGCCTGCTCGGTGCCAAGCCTGACGGAGCGGACGCCCACGCCGCGGCGAGCATGACCGATAGCAACGTATGGACGACCATCGCTATCACGCTGGCCAAAGTGATTGCCTTCATCGCGTTGATGCTAGTGGTGGGCCGACGCGCTTTCCCGAAACTGTTGTGGCTGGTAGCGCGTACCGGTTCGCGTGAGCTGTTTACCCTGTGCGTGCTGGCAGCGGCGGTAGGTGTCGCTTACGGCTCGGCAAAAATGTTCGACGTATCGTTTGCGCTGGGTGCTTTCTTCGCCGGCATGATGATGCGCGAATCCGAGTTCAGCCACCGGGCGGCTGAAGAGTCGTTGCCGTTGCGCGATGCCTTTTCGGTATTGTTCTTTGTTTCAGTGGGCATGCTGTTCGACCCGAGCATCCTGCTCAGCGAGCCGGTCAAGGTGCTGATGGTGGCTGCCATCATCATGGTGGGCAAGACCCTGGCGGCGGTCGGGCTGGTGCTGGCGTTCCGTTACCCGCTCAACACGGCCCTCACCGTTGGCGCCAGCTTGGCGCAGATAGGCGAGTTTTCATTTATCCTGGCCGGCATGGGGGTGGGTCTCGGGCTGCTGTCTGCCGAAGGGCAAAGCCTTATCCTGGCAGGCGCACTGATTTCCATTGCCCTTAACTCCTTGCTGTTTACCGCCATCAAGCCGGTACAGAATATGCTGCTTCAGCGTTCCTCCATGGCGCGCAAGCTGGCGACGCGTGACGATCCGCTTGCACAGTTACCGATGACGGTGGAAGAGCAGTACCTTGCCGGGCAAGTAGTGCTGGTCGGTTACGGCCGGGTGGGCAGGCGTATTGCCGTTGCTCTGGCGGAGCGCAATATCCCCTTCGTGGTGGCCGAGCAGAACCGCGAGATCGTGCAGAAACTGCGCGCCAACAATATCGCCGCAGTGTCCGGCGACGCTTCAGACCCGGTGGTGCTGGTGCAGGCCCACATCGCCAAGGCCGGCATGCTGGTGATTGCCACGCCGGATACCATAGGCGTGCGCA
Source organism: Pseudomonadota bacterium (assembly GCA_040387075.1). Lineage (GTDB taxonomy): Bacteria > Pseudomonadota > Gammaproteobacteria > Burkholderiales > Methylophilaceae > DATHXC01. Next base: position 9,535 of record JAZKEL010000107.1, on the reverse strand, counting down.
AGATGGTGAATACCGCGCGCATGCTCAATCCCGCCATAGAAGTACTGTTGCGGACGCATAGCGATGAAGAGTCGCGTATGCTCGAAAAAGAGAACATGGGCAAGATATTCAATGGCGAGCACGAGCTGGCGATCGGCATGACGCGCCATATCCTGCAGCGCATGGGCCATAAAGAGTAGCAGAGGAGTGTCCCACATTGCCCGTGAAAGCTGCCTGTAAGCATTAGGGTTTAAGGTTGGTGGCATCATGGGTAGGCGGATGACGGGGGTGGCGTATGCGTATTTTGCTGGTTGAAGATGATGAAATGCTGGGCGATGCCCTGAACCGCTCGCTGATCAAGTCGGCGTATGCGGTCGACTGGGCCAAGGACGGCAAGGCCGCCGACCTGGCCCTGCATGACCAGGTGTACGAAGCGGTCGTGCTCGACCTGGGCCTGCCCAAGATGGACGGCTTCGAAGTATTACGCCGCTTGCGGTCACGCAAGATCAACACGCCGGTCATCATACTGACCGCCCATGACAGTCTCGACGACCGGGTAAAAGGGCTGGATCTAGGGGCCGACGACTACCTGGCCAAGCCGTTCAAATTGCCCGAGCTGGAAGCAAGGCTCCGTGCGCATATCCGACGCAACCACACGGTAAGCTCTTCCAGCATCCATTACGGCCAGTTGACCTACGATACCAAGGACAGGCTGGTGATGGCGGACGGCAAGCCGCTGAATTTTTCGCCACGCGAGCTCAGCGTACTGGAGACGCTGCTGCTACGCGTGGGCCGCGTCGTGAGCAAGGAAAGCATGGTGGAAAACCTGTGCAACTGGAATGAAGAGGTCGGCAATAACGCCATCGAAGTCTATGTGCATCGCCTGCGCAAGAAGCTGGAGCCCTACGGCATCAATATCGCGACGGTGCGCGGCCTGGGTTACCTGCTCAATAAACAGCCGCAGCCGTGATGCCGGTGGTTCTCGCCGCAAATCAAGAAAGTAATCATGGCTAACCACTCGTTACGCAAGAAACTGTTGCTGTGGCTGGTCGTCCCGCTGCTCATCCTCATCACGATCGACTCGACCTTTCTTTACCGAATCGCCACGCACCTGCAGCGGGAGGCATTCGACCACACGCTGTACGATGCGGCGATCAATATATCCGAACTGGTTATCGAGTCGCAGGGCTCACAGCCGGGCAAGCAGCCCTACAAAAAATTCCATTTGCGTGAAGAGGTCCGCCAGGCCATTCTTTCCAACACCTTCGACCAGATGTATTACAGCATCATCGATACCGATGGGCATGTCATCGGCGGCGATGCCGATTTCAAGCTTTTGCCGCTTATTAAAAATCCACGCATGAAAAACCATGACAAACCGCGCTATGCCGATGGCGTGATCAACGGCCAGGCTGTGCGCATGGTATCCATTTACCTGGCCGTGAATACGCAAACCGGGTTTAGCCCGGTGTATGTGCAAGTGGCCGAAACACTCAACCGGCGCAACCTGCTCGCCAGGGAAATACTGATTGGCATCGTGGTGCCGCAACTGGTGCTGGTGCTGGTGGCATTCGGCTTGCTCTGGATGGGCATAGGGCGGGGGCTGCAACCCTTATGGGTGCTCCACGATGCACTGGCGAGGCGCTCCTACCGTGATTTCAGCCCGGTAGTGTTGACCGACACGCCTGCCGAGGTAAAGGTATTGGTGGATTCCGTCAACCTGCTCATGCAGCAGCTGAAGAACGTGCTGGAATCGCAGAACCGTTTTATTGCCGATGCTGCGCACCAGCTAAGGACGCCCCTGGCAGGCATGCAGGCCCAGCTGGAGCTGGCCCAGGATGAAAACGACCCGCAGGAGCTGCAGAAAAGCCTGGCTAAGACGGGGCGCAGCATTGAGCGGCTATCCCATTTGGTGAACCAGTTGCTCATGCTGGCCCGTAACCAGCCTGAAGTGATGCGCACGCTTGAAATGCACGCCGTCAATCTCGACCAGCTTGCGCAGGAAGTCACCATGGACATGGTACCCACCGCCCTGTTGAAAAGCATCGATCTCGGCTTCGACAGCCAGCATCAAGCCTTATGGGTCAATGGCGATGCCTTGCGCCTCAAGGAGATGCTGTACAACCTCATCGACAATGCCATCCGCTATAGCCAGCAGGGCGCCAAAGTGACGGTGGCCGTGACTTCCGCCGATAACCAGGTGATATTGAAGGTCATCGACAACGGTCCCGGCATACCGGTCGATGAACGTGAAAAAGTGTTCGAACGCTTTCACCGTGTCATCGGCAGCCAGCAGGAAGGTAGCGGGCTGGGATTGGCGATTGTCATGGAGATTGCGCAGATCCATCATGCGGAAGTATCGCTCACTGAATCGCAGAAGGGTAAGGGTGTCTGCATCAGTGTTGAATTCGAGCGGGTTGTGGCCGAAGACCTTGCGGGGATGGATCCGTGAGTGCTTGCTTCTATTCAATCCGATAAAAAAAGCCTGCAGGACGCAGGCTTTTTTACGGTACCGACAATGTCTATTACTGGAAGAAGTCTTTCACTTTGTCCATCCAGCCTTTTGCCCTTGGGCTGTGCTTGTCGGAATCCTGCTGGTTGATGACTTCCAGTTCGCGCAGCAGCTCTCGCTGGCGCTCGGTCAGCTTGACCGGGGTTTCCACCACCACATGGCACATCAGGTCGCCATTGTCGCTGCTGCGGAGCGGTTTGATGCCTTTGCCGCGCAGGCGGAAAGTCGCGCCGGTCTGCGTTTCGGCAGGAATCTTCATCTTGGCGTGACCGTCGAGGGTCGGGATTTCGATCTCGCCGCCGAGTGCCGCGGTACTGAAACTGATGGGCATTTCGCAATGCAGGTTGCCGCCTTCGCGCTGGAATATATTGTGCGCTTTCAGGTGCACGACGACATACAAATCACCAGGTGGGCCGCCATTGACGCCGGCTTCACCTTCGCCGGTCAGGCGGATACGGTCGCCTTCATCCACACCGGCCGGAATCTTAACGGACAACGTTTTGTGTTGTTTGACGCGGCCTGCGCCGGAGCAGGTCGGGCATGGCTCTTTCACCATCTTGCCGCTACCATGGCATTTGGGGCAGGTCTGCTGTACCGAAAAGAAACCTTGCTGCATACGTACTTGGCCGTGGCCGCCGCAGGTGGTGCATGTCACGGGCTGTGTGCCGGGTCGTGCGCCCGAGCCGTGGCAGGTGTCGCATTCGGACATGACCGGGATGCGGATCTTGGTCTCGGTGCCGCGTGCGGCTTCTTCCAGCGAGATTTCCATGTTGTAGCGCAGGTCGGCGCCACGGTAGACGTTGGAGCGGCGGCCGCCACCGCCTGCGGCGCCGCCGAAGATATCACCGAAGATATCACCGAATGCGTCTGAGAAATTACCGAAGCCTTGTCCGCCAGGGCCGGGGCCTGAGCTTGGGTCTACGCCTGCATGCCCATACTGGTCGTAGGCACCGCGCTTCTGGTCGTCCGACAGCATTTCGTACGCTTCCTTGGCTTCCTTGAAGCTCTCTTCGGCTTTAGGATTGTCAGGATTGCGGTCGGGGTGATGCTTCATCGCCAGCTTGCGATATGCCTTCTTGATTTCATCCGCATCGGCGTCGCGGTTGACGCCCAGGATCTCGTAATAATCACGTTTTGCCATAATCAGGTCAGCAACTTATAGTCAGTAGTTAATATGTAAGTGGTAATGGCAGCGAGCAGGCATTGAATAGCGAAAAGTCGCTAGCATCCTGGGGACACTAACGACCGCTCGCTCAATGCCGACTAACTGGCGTTAGTCTTTCTTCACTTCTTCGAATTCCGCATCGACTATATCACCGTCTACGGTCTTCTCAGTGGGTTCGCCATTTGCACCCGCATTATTGCCGGCTTCTGCGGCACCTGCTTCTGCCTGTTGCTGGGCATAGACTTTCTCACCCAGCTTTTGCGAAGCTTCCATCAGGGCATTGCTCTTGGCCTCGATGGTTTCCTTGTCGTCCGACTTGATCGCTTCTTCCGCTTCCTTGATGGCGGTTTCAATCTTTTCTTTCTCGCCGGCATCCAGCTTGTCGCCATGTTCAGCCAGCGACTTCTTCACGCTGTGTATCATGCCGTCAGCCGAATTGCGGGCATCGACCAGTTCACGTAGCTTGAGGTCTTCATCCGCATGCGATGCTGCATCTTCTTCCATGCGCTTGATTTCCTCTTCCGACAAGCCGGAATTCGCCTTGATGGTGATCTTGTTTTCCTTGCCGGTCGCCTTGTCCTTGGCGGACACATGCAGGATACCGTTGGCATCGATGTCGAAGGTCACTTCGATCTGCGGCATACCGCGTGGTGCAGGCGGGATATCGGAGAGATTGAACTGGCCCAGGCTCTTGTTGCCGGATGCCATTTCGCGCTCGCCCTGCAGCACCTGGATGGTCACCGCGTTCTGGTTGTCTTCGGCTGTGGAGAATACCTGCGATGCCTTGGTCGGGATCGTGGTGTTCTTCTTGATCAGCTTGGTCATCACGCCGCCCAGTGTCTCGATACCCAGTGACAATGGGGAAACGTCCAGCAACAGCACGTCCTTCACGTCGCCTTGTAGCACGCCGCCCTGGATGGCTGCGCCAACGGCAACAGCTTCGTCCGGGTTCACGTCCTTGCGCGGTTCCTTGCCGAAGATTTCCTTCACTTTTTCCTGCACTTTTGGCATACGGCTCTGGCCGCCGACCAGGATCACGTCAGTGATGTCTTCGATCTTGACGTTGGCATCCTTCAATGCGGTACGGCAAGGCGCAATGGTGCGTTCGATCAAGTCTTCCACCAGGGATTCGAACTTGGTGCGGGTGATTTTCACAACCAAATGCTTAGGCCCGGTCGCGTCTGCCGTGATATACGGCAGGTTCACTTCAGTCTGCTGTGAGGACGACAACTCGATCTTGGCTTTTTCAGCAGCTTCCTTCAGGCGCTGCTTGGCCAACAGGTCGTTGCGCAGGTCCAGGCCGTTTTCTTTCTTGAATTCGTCAGCCAAGAAGTCGATCAGGCGGTTATCGAAGTCTTCGCCGCCAAGGAAAGTATCGCCGTTGGTGGACAATACTTCGAACTGGTGTTCGCCGTCGATTTCGGAGATTTCGATGATGGATACGTCGAACGTACCGCCACCCAGGTCGTAGACGGCAATCTTGCGATCGCCTTCCTGCTTGTCCAGGCCGAATGCCAGTGCAGCAGCAGTCGGTTCGTTAATGATGCGCTTCACGTCCAGGCCGGCGATACGGCCGGCGTCTTTCGTGGCCTGGCGCTGGCTGTCGTTGAAGTAAGCGGGCACGGTGATCACGGCCTCGGTCACTTCTTCGCCCAGGTAGTCTTCTGCGGTCTTCTTCATCTTGCGCAATACTTCTGCAGAGATCTGCGGAGGCGCCATCTTTTCGCCGCGCACTTCCACCCATGCATCGCCGTTATCGGCTTTGGCAATGGTGTACGGCATCAGGCCGATGTCCTTCTGCACTTCTTTTTCGTCGAAACGACGACCGATGAGGCGCTTTACCGCATACAGCGTGTTCTTCGGGTTGGTTACGGCCTGGCGCTTGGCCGGTGCGCCGGCCAGTATCTCGCCATCATCCTGGTAGGCGATGATGGAGGGGGTTGTGCGGGTACCTTCTGCATTCTCGATGACGCGCGGCTTGCCGCCTTCCATCACGGCCACGCAGGAGTTCGTGGTGCCCAGGTCAATACCGATAATTTTTCCCATAATATTCCTCTTAAATCTGATTAGTTATTTGATTGAATGTAATGAATAGCAATGTTCTTAAAGTGGAGATAGCACGTCATATTTCAAGTGCAAAGACTCCCGGCCATCAAAAATATTATTCTTTGGCCTTAACAACCATCACCAGCGCCGGGCGCAATACACGCTCGTTCAGCGTATAGCCTTTTTGCAGGACGCTGAGCACGGTATTCGGTTCGGCATCTGCTTCGATAGCGCTGATGGCCTGGTGCTTATTCGGGTCGAATTTCTCGCCGACAGGATTGATTTCGACGATGTTGAATTTTTCAAACACGGAGCCCAGTTGCTTGGACGTCAATTCCACGCCGCTCTTGTAGCTTTCCAGCGTGGCCGTTTCGACATTCAGCGCGGCATCCAGGCTATCTTTCACAGCCAGTAGTTCATTGGAGAACTTTTCCAGCGCGTATTTGCGTGCCTTGTCGATATCATCGCTTGCACGGCGGCGTATATTCTCACCCTCGGCCTTCACATACAGCACGGCAGCCTGCTGCTCGGCGAGCTTTTCTTCCTGCTTTGCCAGCGCTTCTTCCAGTTCGGCAATGCGTTGGGCTGATTGCTGCTCAGGTGAGGCTGCGGTTTCCGCAGCCTCATGTTCGAATGCTGCTTCCTGGTTCTGATCTTCTTCTTGCATAACTAATCCCTTAAATGATCCGGCCTATAACGATCCGTTTTTCATAAAATAAATGACAACCCAATCTACTGCTCGACAATACACACACAGTGGGGATGGAATTCCGCATTTCAAGCTTGGCTAATAAAAAATTAGCGAAGAAAAACTACTCGACAAACGATCGATGAAGCCCTTTTGTCCGCTGCTTGTTAAGCTGCAATGATTGGTGCCAGGCTTTGTATGACGTGCTGTGGAGAAGGCGGCATCGCTTTGCCGCCGAGATTGACGGCGAAGGTATCGCTACCAGGGTAGATGCCGGTGAGCGATGGATCCGTATCCGTATAAATAGCAACGGTGGGGCACTTGAGGGCGACGGCCAGATGCGCGAGTCCGGTATCGACACCCACCGCAGCCCTGGCGCCGGCAATAATACCGGCCAGTTGGGTAAGCCTTAGCTTGGGCAATACGATGGCACCAGCGGTATTTTGGGCAATACTTGCCGCTCTTGCATGCTCGCTCTCGCTGGCCCAGGGCAGCAACAGGGCATACCCTTGTTCATACAGGTCCCGACCCAGTGTCATCCAGTGCTCGACTGCCCAAAGTTTGGAGTCGCGGCTGGTCGCGTGCAAGCCCACAATATAGTGTGCAGGCAAAGCAAGCTGGGGGTCATTTACCAAGGGTGAAGAGCCGGCCAGGCCGTAATCCGGCAACGTGGTCGGTACTGGATAACCCAGTGCCAGTGCTGCCAGTTCGCGGTTCCTGGCAACGGCGTGCTGGTTGCGTGCGCTAGCATAGCGATGCTCGTAGAGGCAAGCTGCAAGCGGCTCCCGGGCCGATTGCCTGTCCTGGCCATAACTTGGCCCATTCGCCATTCTGCTGATCACGGCACTCTTGATCAGCCCCTGCGTATCCAGTACATGGTCATAACGCTGGCTTGTCAGCCGTTTCCTGAAATCGGCGATCTCCGCCCACGCTTTTCCTTGCAGCAAGTGCTTGCGCCAGCGACGGATCGCCACCGGGATGACATCGCGGACATGCGGATGCAGTCTTGCAATCTCGGCAAATCCTTCCTCTACTACCCAGTCGAATGTGGCATGCGGATGGTGCTTGCGGATGTCGGCAATAACGGGAAAGTTGTGGATGACATCGCCCATTGACGATGTTTTTACAAGGAGGATGCGAGGCATAAGCCGTATTTTCGCATACAATTGCGACTTTATTTAATTCAGACTTTCGCCAGAAAACTTCTTGGTTTCTCAAAAACTCGATTGAAATTCGCCTTCCTCATCTTTAAGTATTTCCCATTCGGCGGGATGCAGCGCGATATGCTGCGCATTGCCAACGAACTGGTGAAACGCGGGCATACCGTGGATATCTTCACCATGTCATGGGAGGGGGAACTGCCGCAGAAGGGCATCCGCACCCACCTGCTGCCGGTGACAGGATGGCTTAATTACAAGCGCTACCAGCGATTCATCGAACAGGCGCATAGACAGATCGCGGCCGCCAACAACTCCGGCGACGGCTATGACTATATTGTCGGCTTTAACCGCATGCACGGCCTGGATGCCTATTTTGCGGCCGACCCCTGTTTCAAGACGCGTGCCTTTACGCAGCGTAACTTTCTATACAGGCTTACTCCTCGTAATAAGTGGTTTGCGGAGTGCGAACGCGCGATATTCCAGGACAGTGCAAGCGAAATCCTGCTGCTATCGAACGATGAAAAGGTCGAGTTCCAGCGCTGGTACCACACGCCGGACCGCCAGTTCCATTTCATCCCGCCATTCCTTTCTGCTGCGCGCCTGGCGTTGCAGGATAAAGCCGAGATGCGAGCGCATATACGCAAGGCATTCGGGTTTGGCGAAAGCGATTTCATCTTTTTGCTGGTCGGTTCTGGTTTCTACATGAAGGGGCTGGACCGGGCGATCAGGGCGCTGGCAGCATTGCCTGCGACCCTGTTGGCGAATACCCGGCTTGTAGCTGTCGGGCAGGATAATCCGAAGCCATTCATAAAGCTGGCGGCCGGATTGGGCGTGCAAAAAAACCTGCATATCTCCAAGGGGCGGCCGGATATTCCCCAGCTGATGCAGGGAGCAGATAGCTATGTGCATCCCGCATATCGTGAGAATACCGGCCTGGTACTGCTGGAGGCGCTCGCCAGCGGTCTGCCGGTACTGGCCACGGCCAGTTGCGGTTATGCCCACCATATCGAGCAGGCAGATGCCGGGCTGGTGGCCGCGATGGGGCCGGGAGTCCCAGCCAACGGGTTGCTGCAGACAGGCAGCGATTGCCTCACTTCCAATCGCATTGCTGCGACGCTCATGAGCCTGCTGGGCGAGGATTATCGGCAATACAATCCGGCCATGGGTGCGCCGATGCAAGAATTTCTGCCGTAAAAAAAGAGGACAGTGGCGGGCTTTACCAGACCCGACACTGTCCATCTCAAAGTCCCTCGGATATCCCTTTCAATGCTGCTTCCCTGCGGCGCAGCGTCCTTGCTGCGCGGGTACGACACGGGTTGTCGATATCGTTATTAGAACGCTGCCTTGAGTGACAGGAACAGCTGGCGTGGCGCGCCTGGCAGCAGAGTCTGTGCTGTGCCGGTCAAGTCGGAATTGCCAAAACCACCGCTACCCACGGTGGAGATGTAGTCTTCCTCAAACAGGTTCGCCACATCCACTTGAGCCGTCAGTTCCTTGAACATGCCCATCTCACCGAAGCGGTAGCCCGCACTCAGATTGACCACGGAGAACGCTTCCACAGAGCCTTCGTTCAAGAACGTATATTCACGTTCGCCGGTGTATTTCAGGTGCAGCTTCGCGAATGTTCTGTCGACCTCGTAACTCAGCTCGGAGTTGAACATCCACTCGGGAGAATCGACCACCGTCTTGCCTGAGGT
>JAZKEL010000107.1:0-251 GCA_040387075.1 Pseudomonadota bacterium | reverse complement strand
AGTCGATACCCGCTTCCAATCCTTTCGTCGTCACGCCACCCACGTTGGCCAGCGCGTTGAAAGCGCCGATGATGGAAGAGCCTTGCTGAATGGCCAGCAGGCGATCATCGAACTGCACATGGTACGCACTGACCACGCCTTCGATTGCGTCGGTGCGGAAGCGCCAGCCCAGTTCCAGAGTGGTGGCCTTCTCAGGTTCGATCACATCACGAATCTGTTCGAAACCTGCCTGCGTTGCGGAGAACGGAGAG
>JAZKEL010000106.1:17261-18115 GCA_040387075.1 Pseudomonadota bacterium | reverse complement strand
TGACCCAGCCACCAAAGAAGCCTTACGTTATAGCAGGGCTCTATTCGAAGGCTTTAAAGCGCTTAATCAATACCCTTTAAGTACGCGCACCATAGAGGAAATCTGTACCCAAATTAAGGGCGTGCAGATGAATGTGCGTCGCGTATCTGGCACTGCACTGAGCAACCATAAAACTGGCGAAGTGATTTATACGCCACCAGTAGGCGAAGATGTATTGCGCACTATGTTGGCTGACTGGGAGCGTTTTTTACACAACGCGATTGATATAGACCCATTAATACGCATGGCAGTGGCACATTATCAGTTTGAGGCGATACACCCTTTTACTGATGGCAATGGCAGAACTGGACGTATCGTCAATAGCCTGTTCCTGATTCAAGAGGGTTTGCTCACTTTGCCGATTTTGTATTTAAGTCGTTACATCATTCAAAACAAGGCTGATTATTATCGATTGCTGTTGCAGGTGACACGCGAGCAGGATTGGGAATCGTGGATATTGTATGTACTGAAAGGCGTAGAAGAAACCGCAACCTGGACAACGGCCAAGATAGCGGCCATGAAAGCCTTGAATGAACATACCGTAGAATTTGTGCGGCAGAAATTGCCCAAGATTTATAGCTATGAGCTGGTGAACCTGATTTTTGAGCTGCCTTACTGCCGTATTAGCAGCTTGGTCGAGGCGGGCATTGCTAAGCGCCAGGCGGCGTCTGTGTATTTAAAGCACTTGGTCGAGATAGGTGTATTGATTGAAGCTCCGGCCACGAAGGAGAAGTTATTTATTCACCCCAAGCTCATGCAGTTGCTATCAAAGGATAGCAATGAGTTTCAGCCATACCAATAACCAAAATGAATGA
>JAZKEL010000106.1:11919-17167 GCA_040387075.1 Pseudomonadota bacterium | reverse complement strand
GGCTGGGGGACAGTGGAGGGCAGTTATATCAAGCGTGAGCACATCACGCTGGGACGGTTGCAGGGTGGCGGCAAGCGCAGCAAGCAAGAAATCGCCGATTATGTGCTGGTGTATAAAAACCACAAGCTGGCGGTGATAGAGGCAAAAGCCTTTGATAAGCCTTATACCGAGGGCGTGGCGCAAGCCAAGACGTATGCCAAAAAACTGGGTAGCCGCTTTGCTTATGCTACCAACGGTCAGCGTATTTACGGCATTGATATGCAAACTGGCAAAGAGGGTGATGTAGCGGCTTACCCCAGCCCGGACCTGCTATGGCAGAAAACCTTTGCCGAACAAAATGCTTGGAGAGATGCCTTTGGCGAAATTCCGTTTGAAGATAAAGGCGGCACCTGGGGTGCGCGGTATTACCAACATAACGCCATAGAAGCCGTGCTGGAGGCGATAGCCAATAACCAGCAGCGGATATTGCTGACGCTGGCGACGGGTACAGGCAAAACCTTTATCGCCTTTCAGTTAGCGTGGAAGCTGTTTTATAGCCGCTGGAACCTGAGCCGCGAGCTGGATCATGAAAAGCAGCGTAGACCGCGCATTTTGTTTTTAGCTGACCGAAATATTTTGGCGGACCAGGCTTATAACGCGTTTTCGGCCTTCCCCGATGATGCCTTGGTGCGCATTGCGCCAGATGAAATCAGCAAAAAAGGCCGTGTACCCAAGAACGGCAGTATTTTCTTCACGATTTTCCAGACATTCATGAGTGGGCTGGGTGCGGATGGTGAGCCTGCTCCCTATTTCGGCGAATACCCACCTGATTTTTTCGATTTCATCATCATCGACGAGTGCCACCGCGGCGGTGCCAATGATGAGGGTAACTGGCGCAGCATACTGGAGTATTTCAGCCCTGCAGTGCAGTTGGGTTTAACGGCAACGCCCAAGCGCAAAGACAATGTGGATACTTATGCGTATTTCGGCGAGCCCGTGTATGTGTATTCGCTTAAAGAGGGCATTAACGATGGCTTTTTAACGCCATTTAAAGTGAAACAGATTGCTACTACGCTCGATGAATATATTTATGCCCCAGGCGATGGCATCGTGGTACAGGGCGAGGTAGTCCCTGGCAAATTATATAAAGAGGGCGACTTTAACCGCGTTATCAAGATTTCGGCGCGTGAACAATACCGTGTAAAACTGCTCATGGATTGGATTAACCAGCGCGAAAAGACGCTGGTATTCTGTGCCACGCAAGAGCATGCGCTGGAAGTGCGCGACTATATTAACCAGATAAAAACCAGCAAAGACCCAGAATATTGCGTACGGGTGACTGCGGCCGATGGCGCGTTGGGTGACCAGTATCTGAAGGCATTTCAGGATAACGATAATACGATACCCACCATTTTGACCACTTCACAGAAGCTTTCTACCGGCGTGGATGCACGCAATGTGCGCAATATTGTGCTATTGCGTGAGGTAAATAGCATGATCGAATTCAAGCAGATCATCGGGCGCGGCACACGCTTATTTGATGGGAAAGATTACTTTACGATTTACGACTTTGTAAAAGCGCACCATCATTTTAGCGATCCAGAATGGGATGGGGAGCCAGACCCATTGGAGCCAACTGAACAATCAGTAAAAACTAGAGGCGCAAATCAAGCAGAACAAGCACGAGCACCTTATGTGCCTGAGCCACGGCCTGAGAAAATCCTCATTAAGCTGTCCGATGGTAAAACACGCCAAATTCAACACATGATGGCGACCAGCTTTTGGGGCGCTGATGGCAAGCCGATGTCGGCAGCACAGTTTTTGGAAAGTTTGTTTGGCGTATTGCCCGAATTTTTTAAAGACGAGGATGTATTACGCGGGATTTGGAGCCAGCCGGAGACCAGAAAAAAACTACTGGAAGGCTTAGGCGAAAGAGGGTTTGGATTACCAATACTGACCGAAATGCAGAAAATAATTGATGCTGAACAGAGTGATTTATACGATGTATTAGCACATGTTGCTTTTGCGCTACCGACGTTAAGCCGTAATGTGAGAGCCACCGAAGCTACAACCAGAGTCCATAAAATGTTTGCAGATAAACAGGCTGAGGTTATTGATTTTGTGCTTGGGCAATACGTTAAACAGGGCGTGGAAGAGTTGAGTCAGGAAAAACTGAAAGACTTACTGGAGCTGCGATACCAGTCGATTCACGATGCTACTCAGGTGCTAGGTAAGCCCAATGAGATCAGGCAGTTATTTGTAGACTTCCAGCAATATCTTTATTTATAAAAAGCAGTTGGTGGTAAATTGCGGCCACAAAAAGAAGACTAAATATCTACAAAAGCTCCAAAACTTCACTCGCTGTTCGTCGTAACATTACAAGATTGTTATTTCTAGCGACAATATGAATTGAACTACATATCGTGTTTGCCAAGTTTGATTTTTAATAAAATATGCAATGAAATAGTAACTAAACACCCCCATTTGTTTCTTCGATGTAACAGTTGTAAGCCGTCTGTAAAACACCTAAAGGTTTTAATTCTAAGGACGTTAGCGAGTCATGATCAACGTTGATCGTATTTTTCGTCTTCAATACTTAGGATTAAATACCATGAAAAAAATTGCCCTTAGCCTGGTTGCTGCTTCTTTATTCGTTGCTGTTTCTGCCCCTGTTTCTGCTGCTGAAGTCTGCAAGGTTTCCATGATGGGCCGCGTTTGCTACGAAGAAGGCAGTGCTGAAGCGACTGCTGCGCACATGAAGGGCGATGCCGTTGCTGAAACTGTGGCAAAGAAGAAAGAAGCGGAAGATGCTCAAGCTAAGAAGGTTGCTTCAAACGCAAAATAAGTTAGCGCGAATATCCTGCTATACCGGTAATCCATCAAGCCTGCATCTATTGCAGGCTTTTTAATTGCGCGGCGTTTACCCCGTTATTGATCCATTCGATATTTTCATGGCAGCTTAGACTAAAGTTCCAGCAATTGCTGACGTTATGTACTAGCCGGAAATTGTTTCCAAATTTTTACCTATAAAAAAATGTAATTCTGTATTGGAGAACCAGATGAGTGTGAAACATCGCATGTATTTATTGATAGTAATGGCCGCAATTGGATTGATTTCCCTCGCGGGTATCGGCCAATACCAAATGCATAAGGTTTACGACATTACCAACTTTTCGAATACGGAATCCATTCCAAGTGTGGAAAAGCTGGACGAGGCATTGGCGCAGTTCGAGCGTTTGAATGGCCTGATCTGGCAGCATATGGCCACGACCGACAATGCCAAAATGCAGAAGATTGAAGAGAAAGTAGCTGAAACTCATCAAAAACTGACAGCCTCCTTGGATGATTACAAGAAAACCCTTGTTTCCGACGACACCGATATGGGCCTGTTGAAAGCGGATGAAGAAGCCCTGCAGGCATACGATGTGATGGGCGGCGGCGTGCTGACCGTTTCACTCGCCAACAAGAAGGATCTGGCCCGTGACCAGTTGCTGGAAGGCGGCAGCATCATCAGCGGCATGCAGGATGCACTGGATAAACATCGCAAATACAATGTAAAACTCGGCATGGAGAGTGCCGCCAGGGGGGTGGAAGTCAGTTCGCACGCCACCATGATATTGGCGGCGGTTTCCATCACTATCCTGCTGGCGGTTGTTCTTTTAGGCATTTACATCACGCGCACGTTATTGCGTCAATTGGGCGATGAGCCAGCCGTGCTGGCGGACGTGACACGCGAGTTTTCCAGGGGCAACCTGGCCGCCAGCATTGCATTGCGCGATGGCGACAAGACGAGTGTGGCGTATTCGATCTCCGTATTGCAAAAGACATTGAAAGGGCTGATCGATTCGCTGGGTTACGTCAGTGCCGAGCATGACAAAGGGGATATCGAAGTCGATCTGGATGCCAGCCGTTTCAAGGGAGCGTATGCCGAGATGGCATTGGGCGTGAACAAAATGGTGGCCGGCCACCTAGATATGAACAAGCAGGCCATGGCGGTTGTACGCGAATTCGGTGAGGGTAATTTCGATGCGCCGCTCCAGGCGTTCCCCGGTAAAAAAGCGTATATCAATGACACCATCGAACGCGTAAGGGCTAACCTCAAGAGCCTGATCAGCGATGCCAATATGCTGTCGGATGCCGCACTGAAGGGCAATTTATCAACGCGTGCCGATGCCAGCCAGCACCATGGCGATTTCCGTAAGATCGTGGAAGGCGTGAACCAGACACTGGATGCGGTCATTGGTCCGTTGAACGTGGCGGCGCGCTATGTCGACGATATTTCCAAAGGCCAGATCCCGGCGAAAATTACCGAGGTCTACCATGGTGATTTCAATACGCTGAAGGACAACTTGAACCAGTGTATCGATGCCGTGAATGCAGTGATCTCCGACGTGGCAACCCTGGCCCAGGCCGGTGCGGATGGCAACCTTTCGGTACGTGTGGATTCAAGCAAGCATGCAGGCGATTTCAGCAAGATCGTAGAGGGTGTCAATCACACACTGGATGCCGTGATCGGCCCGTTGAACGTGGCCGCTAAATGCGTGGACGACATCGCCCAGGGCAATATCCCGGCGGCGATTACCGGCCAGTACAATGGCGATTTCGGTGCTATCAAGGACAACCTGAATACGTGCATCAGTGCCGTGAATGCACTGGTTGCCGATGCGAATATGCTGGCTGAAGCGGCGCAGGATGGCCGCATCTATGTGCGTGCCGATGCTACGGTCCACCAGGGCGATTTCCGCAAGATCGTGGAAGGCGTGAACCAGACGCTGGAAATGATCGCCAATCCTATCGTGACGGTAAAAGACGCTGCAGAGACCATCAACACAGCGGCCCGTGAAATATCCAAGGGCAATACGGATCTGTCGCAACGGACTGAAGAGCAGGCATCTTCGTTGGAGAAGACGGCTTCAAGCATGGAAGAACTGGCGTCCGCCGTAAAACAAAACGCCGAAAATGCGAAGCAGGCCAATCAATTGGCGGTCGCCGCATCCGGCGTGGCGGTTAAGGGCGGCAATGTGGTGCGTGAAGTCGTCACCACGATGGCCGACATCAACACCAGCTCGCAAAAGATTGAAGACATCATCAGTGTCATCGACGGCATTGCGTTCCAGACCAATATCCTGGCCTTGAATGCAGCGGTTGAAGCAGCACGGGCAGGCGAGCAGGGCCGTGGATTTGCCGTGGTGGCCGCCGAGGTACGCAACCTTGCGCAGCGTTCGGCCGCTGCAGCCAAGGAAATCAAGGAGCTTATTTCAGATTCGGT
>JAZKEL010000106.1:0-11909 GCA_040387075.1 Pseudomonadota bacterium | reverse complement strand
AGCCTGGTGGAAAATGCCGGTAAAACCATGGAAGAGATCGTACAGTCGGTGCAACGCGTGACCGACATCATGGCTGAAATCTCTGCGGCGTCCTCCGAGCAAAGCGCAGGTATCGAGCAGGTGAATAATGCCATTACGCAAATGGACGAAGCCACACAGCAAAACGCTGCGCTGGTGGAAGAAGCCGCTGCCGCTGCTGAATCGCTGACCGAGCAAGCGCATAACCTGGTGGAATCGGTGAGGATATTCAAGGTGAATGCCAGCCAGACTACCCAGGCTACGAAAGTAGCGACCAGCGTGCGTGCACCAGCCTATGTCGCCAAGGCGCCATTGAAAACCGTCGCCAGGGTGGCGGCTAAAAGCAATAGCAAGACAGGCACCAATGACGACGAGTGGGAAGAGTTTTAAACGAAAGCAGGGTTTGAATCCGGACTAGTCGCCAATAAAAAGAGCCTTTCAAAGGCTCTTTTTATTGGTACGCGATGCAATAAGATTTTGTACATGTCATCATTGGCAGCGTAAGATGATTGACGTTTTTATCAATGGTGATGGCGTAAAGGATGGCTGTGTTACTACGCATTACGCTAGACGATGAATAAAAAAGACAAAGAGCTACACGACCAGCAAGTTAAGAAGACATTCACCAGCCTGTTCACGCGTGAAATGTTGGAAGCCGTTGTCCCATCGATATTGATGATATTGCTGGCACTCTACCTGGCTTATAAATTCATCGACCCCGCTCCTCCCCGCAAGATCGTCATTTCTACCGGTAGCCCGGAACTCAATTACAACGCCTACGCAACGATTTATCGTGAATACCTCAAGCTTGAAGGCATCACCCTGGAGTTGCGTCCCTCTGATGGTGACCTGGAAAACCTCAAACGCCTGCAGGACGATAGCTCGGGTGTCGATATCGCCTTTATCAAGGATGGCGTGGCGAGCAGCCAGGGTGCCGGCACACTGCTGTCGCTGGGCAGCCTGTACTACGAGCCGATATGGATATTTGCCAATATCAAGGATAAAAAATCCCAACCTGTGCGTATACGCCACCTAGCCGACCTCAAGGGCAAGCGCATTGCGGTCGGTAAGCCTGGGGACGGCACACAGGCCTTAGCCTTGCGCATGCTTTCCACCAGCGGTGTCGATGCCGATAACAGCACGCTGGTGGAAATCGGCGGGCAAGACGTCGTGGATGCGATGCTGAACCACCAGGTGGATGCCGTGATGCTGGTGGATGTGCCGACCTCATCCCTGGTCAGGCAACTGCTGGCAGACCGCGATGTTCAACTGGTAAGCCTGGATGACGCAGAGGCATTCAGCAGGCAAATGCCTTACCTTCACCACCTGGTATTGCCGGAAGGTGGGCTGGACCTGGAGCGCAACATACCCGAACGCAAAGTGAACCTGCTGGCGCCGACCACTGCGCTGGTGGTGCGCGAGGACATGCATCCGGCATTGGTGTACCTGATGCTGAAAATCATCTCCCAGGTGCACAGCGGCCCTGGTTTATTGAATGCCAAAGGCGAATTCCCATCCTCCAAGGACACGGATTTCCCCCTCAGTTCGCAGGCGGCTAATTTTTATAAAAACGGTTTGCCCATCGTGGATAAGTACCTGCCTTTCTGGGCGGCTACCTTCGTCAACCGCAGCCTGGTGGTGATCCTGCCCTTACTCGCTATCCTCATTCCGCTCACGAAAGTCATTCCTTTATTCTATGATTGGCTGGTGAGGCGCAAGCTCTTCCGCTGTTATGGGGAATTGCGTTTCCTGGATACGCGCCTGCAGGGAACGTTGAACGAAGAAGAGCGCAAGGAGATGTTGGCCAAGCTCGATGAGATCGAAGACCATGCGCGGGTATTGAAACTGCCAGTCACATTTTCACAATACGCGTACGAGTTGCGGGCCCATATAGAGCTGGTGCGGGCAAAGCTGAAGGGCAAGCAACCTGAGGTTGCACGTGCAGATGATCAATAAAAATAGCTGCGGCATCTGCCCTGTAAGCCAATCTGGAAGCGGCTCCCAGGGCATCGGTATTTCTGTGGGCAACCAGGTTGACCCTATGCAGACGCTGGTTAAAACGTTGTGCCAGTATTAGCAAAACGTGGCCAAGGTAATCCAACTTCTTGCGGAGTTTTTTCGCTACTATAGTACTTATGCATCTGGCCTCTTTTACTGATTCTATTCAAATTTTTAAGCTAGAAAATTCCCATGCAGGATAAACTTTTTGAAAGCGCATTTGAATATGCGGCCATTGGCATGGCGCTGGTCGGTCTTGATGGCCGATGGCTTAAAACAAATGCGGCACTTTGCGAAATTCTTGGTTACAGCGAACCAGAACTGCTGGAAATCGATTTCCAGACCTTGACGCATCCAGATGACCTCAATGCCGATCTTCAGCATTTGCATGATTTGCTAGCCGGCCGGGTGACCAACTACCAGATGGAAAAGCGCTATATCCACAAAAACGGGCCCATCATCTGGGGCTTGTTAAGTGTCTCCCTGGTGAATGATGATGATGGGAGCCCTAAGTTTTTCATCTCGCAAGTCCAGGACATCACGGCCCGCAAAATCGCGGAAATCGAGCGCAATGCTTTCTTTACCCAGACCGTGGATATGCTGGCTATCGTCGATCACGAAAACAGGCTGGTCGAGGCGAACCCGGCCTGGACCAAGGTGCTGGGATGGTCTTCGGAAGAGTTGATATCACGTCCGCTGATGGATTTCCTGCATCCGGATGACGTTGAAAAAACGCAGATTGAAGCCAACCGGATTCATGCGGGGGAAAATCCGACGCCCGGCTTCTGCAATCGCTATTTGACCAAGGACCTGGAATATCGCTGGCTGGAATGGAGCACGAGCGAGTTCTACGACAATAAGGTCTATTGTTGTGTGCGGAATGTGACACAGCGGGTGCAGGCCGATGAAGCACTTAAATTGAGTGAGCTCAGGTTCCAGGACCTGACGGCGAATGTGCCAGGCATGGTGTACCAGTTTGAGTGGTTCCCGGTCGGCAAGAGCAGGTTTACCTACGTATCCCCTAAAGTCATCGATATCATGGGATTGCCTCCCAGTGAGTTGCTGGCCGATCCTAATGCCGCCATCGAATTGATACATCCTGAAGATCTCCCCGCCTACCTGTCAACGCTGAAAGAATGTTCGAATCAACTAAGCTATCGTTATTGGGAAGGGCGCTATGTCCTGCAGGATGGCCGCACCATATGGACTAGCCTGAGTGCCATGCCCAGGCAAATAGCGGACGGCGGAGTATTGTGGACTGGGCTATTGCAAGACATTACCGAGCAAAAATTATTAAACGAAAAAATCGCCAAGAGTGAAAACCTCTATCGCTCGTTAATCACGTCGCTTTCCGAAGGGGTCATGCTGATATCGGCTGAGGATGGCGAGGTACAGGCCTGTAACCAGAGCGCGCAGAAAATTCTGGGATTGACTGAAGAACAATTGGTCGGCCGTTCTGCCAGGAATAACAACTGGAACATCATCCACGAAAACGGCAATGCACTCAGCTATACGGAAACGCCTTCCTACATCGCCATCACGACCGGAAAGTCGATACAAAATCGTATCCTGGGCATTGAAATCCCCGGACGCGGCCTGCGCTGGCTATCGTTTAGCGCAGAACCCCTTTTCAAGAACGAGGAAGCCCAACCGTATGCTGCAGTCACATCGTTTTTCGATGTGACGGATGTAAAGGAATTGACGCAAAAGCTGGAATACCAGGCCCACGTCGATTTCCTGACCGGTGCCTATAGCCGGGGCTACTTTTACGAACTGGCCAACATCGAGCTATCGCGTGCCAAGCGTTACGACAAGACCTTTTCGCTCATGCTCCTGGATATCGATTATTTTAAGAAGATCAACGACCAATACGGTCATGATGCAGGTGATGTTGCCTTGAAAAAGCTGGTGGTTATCCTGAAAGATACACTGCGGGATCTCGATATCATCGGCCGTTTTGGCGGTGAGGAGTTCATCGTACTGCTGCCCCAGGCAAGCATTGAAAATACCAAGATCATTGCTGAGCGAATCCGCAGGTTAGTCAGCAACGAGGCTATCTGGGATCCCAGCGGACACCTGATCAAGATGACCATCTCTATCGGCATCGCGGAACTCGATCCTGCCATCAGCACGATCGATGCGATCATAAAAATTGCCGACAATGCCCTGTACCAGGCAAAAGAAGGTGGCCGTAACCAGGTGTTCTGCCAGGTGGCCTAAATGCCCAGCCTGCAGAATTCATCCGGAATACTGAATGATTTCAGCGGGCGAGCTGCTTAGTTAGGCGATAACCTCTTAAATTTCTTCACAAGTTCCGCTTCGAAGGGTTCGCGTACGCAACGCAATTCCAGCACTTTGACGGCAACTTCGGTGTTGGCCTCTTTTTCAAAATTGAGCGCGGTCTTGCCTGGATTCGTCCATACTTTATCGCCGGCTGCCTTTACCTTGGAAGACACAGCACCCAATTGGGCGAGGCATGCTTCAACATCGTCATTCACCGTGGTTTTCAGCAGGTAATGATTGTTGGAGTTATCTAGGATCGCCACCATGGTGCTCCATTGACCAGGCTGTGGATTCAACAGGTTAGGATTGGAGGCGCCTTCAGCAGCAAAGGCCGTGGTTGACATAAGCAGGCTACTGCATAGCAGTGTGGAAAGGATGCGGGTCATAGGGATTCCTTTTTCGATTTTTGAAAAAAGATGATGAGCGTATCCAGCGCATTGTTCCAGACGGCAATGTCCGAGATTCTTGTAGGAAACTACTGATACTCACGGATGAAAGGCGTTGTAAACTTTCCACTTTATTCAGCTAGTACTCGACATCAATGATCAAAGAAACTATTCCCCAGGTATGGCTGGCAGCAGTGCCTGAACTGCAATCCATTGCCGATGATATTGCGGACAGACTAGTCGCCGAATCCGATGTACGGCCGGTGAGGGGGCTTTGGTATGAGGCTTTGCGGCGGGTGAGCCCGGATGCGGTGTCTGCGGTGATACTAGGGCAGGATCCCTACCATGGTGAAGACCGGGGCATCAAGCAGGCGCATGGCCTGTCGTTTTCCGTGCCGATCGGTGTCCGGCCGCCGCCGTCGTTGCGCAATATCCTCAAGGAACTCCACAGCGATATTGGTGGGTCTGCAAACCTGGAAAACCGTGCATTAATAAGCCAAGTGGATGAGGCTTACGGCGACCTGAGCCGCTGGAGCGACCAGGGCGTGCTTTTGCTGAATGCGTCGCTGACAACAAGAGGCGGACAAGCTGGCGCCCATAAAAAATTATGGCTGCCTTTTACCCTCGCCCTTATGCGTTACCTGGGTACACGGCATAACCCCATGGTATTTATACTGTGGGGCGCAGATGCCCAGAAATACAGGGGACTAATTGCCAGCCACCATGCCATCATCGAGTCCGTCCATCCTTCACCCTTATCCAGCCACCGAGGGTTTTTCGGGAGTAAGCCATTTTCCAAAACCAATGCTGCGTTGCTGGCATTTGGCACCCCCCCTATCCGTTGGTGATAGGCAGAGTCCAATTAGGCCATTGCCCGGCATAAAAATTACTATTAAGGCATTGGTAGACTTATACTTTTAGTCCGCGTTTATTTTAAGCGTAAGCTCCAGGGAGAAATCTTGAATGCCGAAATTTGATAAAAATTCGCTTACAAGCGCCGGACTCTTCCTGGCCCTGTTTCTTCTCCTGGTCATCTGCTACATCAGCTATACCAGCATCCACCAGTCCACGGCCAGTTCCCGCTGGGTAAGTCATACGTATACCGTTATCAACCAGATCAACTCGGTGCTTTCCAGGATCAGCGATGCTGAAACTGCACAGCGCGGCTACTTGCTGACCGGCGACAAATCCCACTTGAAGCTCTATAGCCTGGCCAGCGCTCAATTGCCGCAACAGCTGGCGATATTGAATAACCTGATGAAAGACAATGTATCGCAGCAGAATGAGGTGGTGAAGCTGGAAGGCATGACTGCAGAAAGAATGCAGGTCATGCAAGAGGTGCTAGATAGGATGAATG
Source organism: Pseudomonadota bacterium (assembly GCA_040387075.1). Taxonomy (GTDB): domain Bacteria; phylum Pseudomonadota; class Gammaproteobacteria; order Burkholderiales; family Methylophilaceae; genus DATHXC01. Next base: position 5,867 of record JAZKEL010000106.1, on the reverse strand, counting down.
GGCAGATACCCGTTTCCACAGTGGGTGAACTGGCTCAAGTGAAGGAACTGATCGTACGGGGCAAGGTGGTGATGGACCAGATCCGGGAGCAAATCCAGCACATGACGGACGTTGAATACGGCTTGCTGAAACAGCGCGCTGAACTTGAGCAAGCCGATTCCACATTCGCAAGGCGCTGGGTATTGCTGGGGAATACCATCGCCATCACCTTGCTGTTGCTCACCTTCTGGCTCATCAAGAAGGAGATCGCTACGCGTAAATCGGCACAGCACCAGGCAGAGAAAATCGCCCAGGAGATAGAAGACCTCTATAACAATGCGCCTTGCGCCTATCATTCGGTCGATAAACACGGCCTGATTACCCGCATGAATACAACGGCCTTGAACTGGCTAGGCTATAGCCGCGAAGAAGTCGTCAACAAAAAACTGCACCCCGATTTGATGACGCCGGAAAGCGCAGAACGCTTCCATGAATTGACATTTCCGCTCTTCAAACGGCAGGGGTGGTTGCGGGATGTCGAATTCGATTATATGTGCAAGGATGGAACCGTATTCAATGCGTCCCTGAATGCCACCACCGTATACGATGAACAGGGCGATTATCTTTATAGCCGCAGCAGCTTCTACAATATTACCGACCGCAAGCAGGCGGAGATGAACATCATCAGCCTCAACACCCAGCTTGCCCAAAAAGCGGCAGAGCTGGAAATGACGAATAAGGAACTGGAAAGCTTCAGTTACTCCGTATCGCACGATCTACGTTCGCCATTGCGTGCCATCGACGGCTATGCCCATATCTTTGAAGAAGATTTTGCCCACGTGCTGGACGAGGAGGGTCTGCGGCTGCTGAATGTCATACGTACCAACAGTAAAAAAATGGGCAGGCTGATTGACGATTTACTGGCGTTTTCCCGGCTGGGCCGTAAAGCGGTGGAGGCCGCAGATGTCGATATGAATACACTGGTCGACAGTGTATGGAACGAACTCCAATCGGGTGGCGAGCATTCTAATTCGGTGTTCCTAAAACAGCCATTGCCCGCTGCCTGGGGGGATGCCTCCCTATTGAAGCAGGTGTTGCAGAACCTGCTGTCCAATGCCGCCAAGTACAGCAGCAAGCAGGCACAGCCGCAAATTGAAGTGAGCGCTAGCGTTGAGCCCACGGAAATTATCTACAGTATCCGGGATAACGGTGTAGGCTTTGATATGAAGTATTACCACAAGTTATTCGGTGTTTTCCAGCGCCTGCACAGGGACGAAGATTTCCCCGGCACCGGTGTTGGACTCGCCATAGTCGAACGTGTTATCGTCCGCCATGGTGGCCGCGTCTGGGCCGATAGCGTGATTGATGAAGGAACCACATTCAGTTTCAGTTTGCCGAAAAAGGACCTTATATGAGCACCGATATAACTCCCGACGCCAGCTCGCCCGATCCCAGTTCTCCAACTCCTGCAGTTTCGACTACTCCTGTTCCGAATAACACTGTTTCGAATAATCCCATGGAACAGGTGCAGATATTGCTGGCTGAAGACAATCCTACAGATGCGGAAATGACCATACGCGCCCTGAAAAAAATCGGTCTTATCAATGACATCGTCTGGGTAAAAGACGGCCAGGAAGTACTGGACTACATTTTCCGTAAAGGTGAATATGCCAGCCGCCCGAATTGCCAGCCCAAGCTCATCCTGCTGGACCTTAAAATGCCCCGGGTAGACGGCATAGAAGTGTTGCAGCAACTGAAGATGCATGATGCAACCAAGGCCATCCCCATCGTGATGCTGACTTCGAGTGCCGAAGAGAAGGATATTATCCGCAGTTACCAGTTGGGGGTTAACAGCTATATCGTGAAACCGGTGGAGTTCAGTAAATTTTTCGATGAGGTCTCCAATCTGGGTTGTTATTGGGCCATTATGAATAAAAGTCCTGGAGTTACCCTGTAATGAGCCGTTAAGAACGTATGGTTAGGAATAATCAATAAGAATAAGGTTTTGGAATGTCGACACTAAAAATTTTGATGGTGGAAGACCAAGTAACGGATTTTGAGTTATCAGTCCGGGAATTGAGGCGTGCTAATCTCCAGTTCGAGGCGAAACGCACTGAGACAGAACCGGGCTTCAGGCATCATCTGCAATTCGATACCCCCGACATCGTTATCTCCGACTTTTCCCTGCCTAAGTTCGACGGTCTTTCTGCATTGCGCATCTCCCAGGAGATGCAGCCCGATATCCCCTTCATATTCGTCTCCGGCACCATCGGCGAAGACACCGCGGTCGACTCGCTCAAGCGGGGAGCAACCGACTACGTGCTTAAATCCAACATCATGCGCTTGCCGAATGCCATTATTTCCGCTATCGCCACGGCCCGCGAAAAAACGGCGCGTAAGCTGGCAGAAAAAGAATTGCAGCAGAGCAATCGCTTGTTCCAGAGCTTTATGGAATACCTGCCGGGCGCGGCCTGCATCAAGGACAGTGAAGGCCGCTATATATTTGCCAACCTTGCCACCGCCACGGCATTGAACGTCAGCCTGGCAGACATGCTGGGCAAGACGGATGCACAGCTATTCCCCGATCAGCTGGCGAACCAGCTGCACGACCTGGACATTCGCGTATTCCAGACAGGCCGGGCCGTGGTCGATGTGGAAGAGATCCCTGCCAATGGCGATACCAGTTACTGGTTATCCACCAAATTTCCGCTGGTGGATATGGAGAACAGGGTGGAGCACGTAGGCGGCATCGCCATCGACATCACCGAATTGCGCCAGGCGGAACAGGCGCTGCTATTGCGCAATCATGCCATCGAAGTAAGCGCCGCCCCCATATTGATTGTGGACATCGCCCAGTCAAACTCGCCCTTGATCTACGTCAATGAGGCGTTTGAGCGAGTCACAGGCTATAAACGGGAAGAAGTGCTGGGCTTGAATTGCAAGTTCCTGCAGGGGAATGATAGCGACCAGCCGGAGCTGGAGAAGATACGCACGGCCATTGCCCAGCGGCAGTCTGCGAGCGTGGTGTTACGCAACTATCGCAAAGACGGTAGCATGTTCATCAACGAACTCTATATCGCACCCGTGGAAGACCCGCATACCGGCCAGGTCAGGCATTTTGTGGGCGTACAGAACGACATTACCCAGATCCGCCGTTACCAGGCAGACCTGGAGCGCCAGGCCAACTACGATAGCCTCACCGGCATGGCAAATCGCAACCTGTTGAAGGAACGCATGCGCCAGCTGTTGCTGGAAGGCCAGCGCTACGAGCGCCAGTTTACTGTGGCGTTCATCGATATCGATAATTTCAAACTGATCAACGACAGCCTCGGCCATAGTGCAGGCGACGAGATGATCATCATACTCAGCAAGCGGCTGCAGTCATGCGTGCGCGATGAGGATACCGTCGCCCGTATCGGCGGCGACGAGTTCGTATTGCTGCTCACCAGCCAGTCGTATGACGAAAGCAACCACCTCGTGATGCAGCGCATCCGCAACGAGATCGCCAAGCCTTTATTCATCAGCGGTAAACAGCTGACCATTACCTGCAGTATCGGCCTGGCCAGCTTTCCCCGCGACGGCGAAGACACGGAAACGCTGCTCTCCAATGCAGACGTTGCCATGTACCGGGCCAAATCGAGCGGCCGCAATAACTTCCAGTTTTATGCCAAGGAGATGAACACGGCGACCTCCGAGCGGCTATCGTTGCAGAACGATCTCTGGCATGCATTGAAGCGCGACGAGTTCTACCTGAATTACCAGCCGCAGATCAACCTGAACACCGGCAAGATCGTGGGCATGGAAGCGCTTATACGCTGGCGGCACCCGCAGCTGGGAATAATCCCTCCTCTTAACTTCATCCCCCTTTGCGAAAGTGACGGGCTCATCGTACCGATCGGCGAATGGGTCCTGGAGAAAGCCTGCCAGGATAATGTGCAGTTACAGCGCCTGGGTTTATCGCCTATACGTGTTGCGGTAAACCTTTCCGCACGCCAATTTGAACAGAAAAACATTCTCGAAATCGTCATGAGCGCCCTTGAGAAGACTGCCCTGGATCCGTGTTACCTGGAATTGGAAGTGACCGAGAGCATGGTGATGCACAATGTGGAAGAGGTGATCGATGTGCTTAAACGCTTCAGTTCAAGCGGCGTGCAGCTGTCGCTGGATGATTTCGGTACCGGGTATTCCAATCTCGCCTACCTGAAACGCTTCCCCCTGGACAGGTTGAAGATCGATAAATCGTTCATAGACGATATTGGGAGTGATGCCAATGACGCAGTCATCTCCGCTTCTATCATCGCGCTTGCGCATTCCCTGCAACTGAAAGTGATCGCAGAAGGTGTGGAAACGGAATCGCAACTGGCATTTCTACGGGCAAACGGTTGCGATGAAGCACAGGGCTACCTGTTCAGCAAACCGGTAGCTATCGAAGAAATCCAGAAATTATTGGGCGTTTAAAACGGATAAAGCCGTTAAGTCACAAAAGCTTCACATTTATTGACAATAGTCCGGGCAGCCATCATTCTTTGCCCCGTGACTATCCAGTCAACTTCCGAGGCACCGAATGAAATTATCCAATGCAGAAAAGCTTATCCTGGTCATGCTGAGTGACATTACTGAAAAGCTGCATATCGACCATGGTATCGATCCTAAGCTGATCAAATCCGCAATCCACAGCGGCAATACCTGGGCCATCGATTCGAAATACCCGGGACTGGGTGAAGCGGAGGAAACCATGCCGCCGCTGGTGAGCGAGATCACCAATATATTGGAAATGTGGACGTATATCGAAGAAGGCTACAAGGAGCTTGGCGGGGACGACAAAACACTGGTCAAAACCAGCGCTGGCCTTGCAAATGCCCCAAGATACAATGGCTTTGACCGCGACACAGAAGTCAGTGAATATAATATTGCCTATTTCCTGATTTATGATTTAAAGCTGTTCAAGAAATTCAAGCACGACGACGCCAGCGTAAGAGGCGCCAAGATGGCGACTTACCAGGCCATGTATAAAGTCTGGGAAACCATCAAGCCGACACTTAAGGACGAGTATTTAAATGCCCGCCAATTGATCAGCATACTGACCGGAAAATAAATCCAGTTAACCGCTATGCTGTAGCTGATGCATTCTCAAGTTTTAAACTAAAAAAGGATTTCCGTCTGGAAATCCTTTTTTACTTCGTGAATGCCGGTATGCGATGAGGTCGTCCGGTTACTGCTTGTTCTTTAGTCATTGATCCTATAGATGCCAGGGATAGAGGATGAACTAGGCAGTAACATGGATACTCGGCCTTTGATCCTGATGTTGCCCCATCTTGGTTTTCAAATCCTCCCGCATCTGGTCTACGATCTTTTGCTTCTCTTCCCCGCTCATCGCTTCAAAATCCGATTTGCTGATGCCGCGTGCTGCCATCCACGACCATTGCAATTTTTCCGCATACGACATGTTCATGTAATCGCGCAGCTCCTGCATCGGGTTGCTCGACGTGCTTTTTATGTCTTCCGGGGCCTCCGTGAGTGTGCTGTTTGAGGATTTTCCCTCTTCATTAACAACGGCGTCCGCTATCTTCGAATCGTCGGGAACCATAACGTCACCTTTGTTCTTTTGCTGCGCCGATATTGCTGGCAGGTGGTTGCCTAATCCATGAATGCTCATCTACAGTCCCCGGGTCAATAAAGCGTTTTGCATGCTTTTATATAGTATGGAATATGGGTAAGCATCGATTGGATGATTAGAAGGGGAATAGGCGACTAAATGGATGAGTGCTTATATAAAGATAAATTATCTTGCGGAATTCGCATGTGAAAAGCTGGGAGGATTGATAAGTAATTCCGATACGAATAATTGATGATGAAAATATTCTTGATATATGCTATTTATCATCTAT
>JAZKEL010000105.1:0-4857 GCA_040387075.1 Pseudomonadota bacterium | reverse complement strand
ACCTCCGCATACTTGCCATCAAATGTTCGCCATAGCCATTAACAGCTGCGGCGGGTACTCACAAACGCAAAGCCATTAATCCAGTGACTTATGAATAAACAGTTAGGCCTTATCATCGAGCCCAGGGATCTTGAAGCCGTAATGGGTGATCCGGACCTTTTGATCGTCGACGTCTGCTCGCCCCAGAACTGGGTGCAGAATCATATCCCCGGTGCGGTGCATATCAACCCGGGTGAACTTGTATCGGGGGTACCTCCCGCCACAGGAAAACTGCCTGAGATCGCCCGCCTGGAAGCGATGCTCGGCAGGATTGGCTATACACCGCAGAAACATATTGTCGTGTACGACGACGAAGGCGGCGGCTGGGCTGGCCGCTTCATCTGGACGCTTGATGTGATCGGGCACAAACATTATTCGTATCTCAACGGTGGCCTGCATGCGTGGTACCGGGAGGAACATCCGGTCGATGCACAAATTGCTGATGTCAAACCTACCCGCGTTGAAATAACAGTAGATGAATCCGTTATCGCCGAACTCGGTACAGTCAAAGCCGCACTGGGCAATCCCAACATAAAAATCTGGGACGCACGTTCGCCCGAGGAATATGCCGGCACAAAATCGTCATCGGCTCGGGCCGGACATATACCCGGCGCAGTCAACCTGGACTGGCTCGAAACCATGGACCGCGCGCGTAATTTCAGACTGCTGCCACTTGATGTACTGCAACAGAAGCTTGGCAAGCTTGGCATCAGCCCGGGCAATGAGATCATCACTCACTGCCAGACGCACCACCGCTCCGGACTCACCTATCTTGTCGCCAAGGCGCTCGGCTACAAGGTGAAGGCCTATCATGGCTCATGGGGCGAGTGGGGCAATCTTCATGACACTCCTATCGAAATGCTGGCCTGAACCATGACCGCGCTATTTATTTTTCTGCAGCACCTTGTCCCTCACCATGCGTTTTCACGCCTCGTAGGTTTTTTCGCAAACAGTGAAATAGGCTGGATCAAGACCTTGTTTATCATGCGCTTCATAAAAGTGTATGACGTAAACATGGCCGAGGCGCTGGACCCGGATCCGCACCATTATGCGAGTTTCAATGCGTTTTTTACGCGTGCGCTGGCGCCTGGCGCGCGCCCCATGCCGCCGCACGAGAATGCAGTGGTTTGTCCCGCAGATGGCGGCATCAGTGCGATAGGCAAGATTCACGCAGATACTCTCGTGCAGGCGAAAAAGCATTCCTACAGCGTTACAAGCCTGCTTGGTGGCGATGCTGCGCGCGCTGCGCCATTCCAGAACGGTGAGTTTTTTACGGTGTATCTCTCCCCTAGAGACTATCACCGTGTACACATCCCGCTGTCTGGAACCCTGAGAGAGATGGTCTATGTACCAGGCCGGCTGTTCTCAGTGAATCAGACGACGGCCGACAATATTCCCGACTTGTTTGCACTGAACGAACGGGCCGTCTGCATTTTCGAAACCGCGCATGGGCCAATGGCGGTTGTACTTGTCGGCGCGATGATTGTGGCAGGCATCGAGACGGTATGGGCAGGCCAGGTGGCACCCGCGTCTCATGGGATAAAAGTTACCAGTTATACCGATCCTGCCGGCACGCCAATCTACATAGAAAAAGGCATGGAGCTGGGGCGCTTCATGCTCGGCTCGACGGCTATTGTACTGTTCGGTCCAGGAATGGTTGCTCTGAATGGTGAAGTTGGCGCTGGCGATCCAGTGCGACTCGGACAACAGATAGCTACGCTGCTTAATTGAATTGTCGGCGGGCCAGGAGCTCCAGCTACACCTGAGCTCGATCCTTGTCTGGATTCATGATTACCACCGTGTTAGCAATCATGTCGTGAAAGCCCTGCTTGCGTTTATCCCAGCCTACCCAGAAGAAACCAAGCAGGCAGGGAATGATCGACACGTAGTAACCGAGATAACGCATCACAAGCCTGCCAAACGTCGGCGTGGCGCCGGTAGTCGCATCAACAATTGACATACCCATCAGCATTTTTCCGGGCGTGGCCGATTTGTATTTCCAGAACAGCAGCGCCCACAACATGGGCAGCGCGTACTGCAAGACCATTCCACCAGTGTCCATGCCAAAAGAGGTGTTCGAAAACATCTCACGGCCATATATCGCAAGCAGGATCGGCACGAGGATCAGCGCCTGTATGATGGTATCCAGTACAGTCGCAAAAAACCTGGCCCAGAAACCCGCGTACGATACTTCCGCTAAATTTACCTGCATCTGATTTCAATCCTGTAACTGTATGTCATGCCCATGATTTTATCTTTTATGCACGTTCATGCACGAAAGCGAGAACATCGCTGATTTGCCGCATTCCGGTTTGCAACATCAGCAAGCGATCGACACCAAGCGCAACGCCGGCACAATCAGGCATCCCCTGCGCGAGCGCCTCGATCAATCGCTGGTCGGCCGGATAGACAGGCATATTATTACCACTGCGCACTGATTGATCTGCAGCAAAACGTCTCGCTTGCTCGTCGGCATTTACAAGCTCGTCATAACCGTTCGCAATCTCCATACCGTGCATAACGAGCTCGAAACGCAAGGCAACCTGACTGCCAAGTTCGTCGGTCGTCAGCCGGGCCAGTGCGGCCTGGGACGCTGGATAGTTGAAAATAAAAACCGGCTGCTGCAATTGTGGCTCGATCACATGGCTGTAAAGCAAGTCGAGCAGGTTGTCGCGACTGCTTATATCTCCCGTCACTTCGATTGTTTGCCTGACCAGGTCTGTGAGACTGGCGTCGGTGCACGAGAACGGGTCTATTGCCAGATGGTCGAGAAATAACTGGCGGTAACTTGTCGTTGTGAATTCCAGAGGTCCAAGCGCGGTCGTTAACAACTCTGCTACTTCATCCATCAGCTGCTGCAATGTGAAACCCGGCCGGTACCATTCAAGCATGGTGAATTCGGGGTTATGGCGCGAACCACTCTCACCATTCCGGAATGCTTTGCAGATCTGAAAGATCGGACCCGAACCAGCTGCGAGTAGACGTTTCATCGCAAACTCAGGTGAGGTTTGCAGATACATGGTGGTTGCAGCCGCGGCAGGATGCGACGCGTAGCACGCAGTTATGGGATGGAGATTGGGATCGGTGCCCGTGGTATGTGATAGAAGCGGAGTTTCCACTTCGAGCACTGCGCGCTTGTGAAAGAAGTTGCGTAAGGTCTGGTTGAGTCTGGCCCTTGCGGCCATCAATGTAATTGAAGCAGTGGGCTGCCAGAATGTATTAGGCATCTCGCTTGGCAGCCCTTTGAGCAGCGTATTATTTCTTGACCCTGTTCTGGTACTCGCCGCTGCGCGTATCAACGCGCAAGACGTCGCCAATTTCTACGAACAACGGCACTTTCACAATGGCTCCTGAAGCAAGGGTCGCAGGCTTGGTGCCGCCGGTCGCGGTATCACCACGCAGGCCTGGATCAGTTTCCACAACCGCGATTTCTACAAAGTTGGGTGGTGTTACAGAGATGGGCACCTCATTGAAGACCATGACCGTGTAGATATCCTGCTCCTTAAGCCACTGAAACGCGTCTTCAACTGCTTTTCTGTCGGCGGCAACCTGTTCGAAACTGCCGTCGGTTTTCATGAAATGCCAGAATTCGCCATCCGTATAGAGGTATTCCATATTGGTTTCGCTGATATCGGCGCCTTCCAGGCTTTCGCCCGACTTGAAGGTTCTTTCCCATACGCGATTGTTCAGCAGGTTACGCAAGCGAACGCGGTTGAAGGCCTGGCCCTTGCCCGGCTTCACGTATTCGTTTTCCAGAATGGAACACGGGTCGCCGTCCAGCAGCACTTTCAATCCCGCTTTAAATTCGTTGGTGGAATAAACTGCCATAACCTACCTCTTTTATATCCCCGGATCGTTTCCGGGCTCATAACCTGGCGCTGCTTCGCTAAGCCCGCGCTGGTGAATTTGCGAAGGTGCGAATCATACCTGCGCGACCTTCTCTGCGCCACTAAGGCAATCGTGATAGTAGATGAATTAAGCACTGGATATCGGGATAATAGCGGCTATGTTGCGCACTATTCCCCTTCTTACTGCCCCCTCATGGCAAGAGCAGCTGGCTGATCTGGTCACCGATCCAGAGGAGCTGTTGAGCACTCTTCGATTAAAAATGGACGACCTGGGATTATCCGAGGAAGCCATGCGATCGTTTCCATTGAGGGTGCCGCGGCCCTATCTCGGGCGTATCAAACCCGGCGATCCCAGGGACCCGCTGCTATTACAGGTATTGCCCGCAAGCATCGAGATGGAAAACCCGGAAGGCTACAGCCATGATCCGCTCGGTGAGCTTGGCGTCAATCACACTCCGGGCCTTCTGCATAAATATAGTGGCAGGGTCCTGTTGATTGTTACTTCAAGTTGCGCGATTCATTGTCGCTATTGTTTCAGGCGTCATTTCCCTTACAGCGATAACCGGCCGGGGCGCGAACAATGGCAGGCCAGTTTTGACTACATAGCAGCCAATCCAGACGTGCAAGAAGTAATCCTTAGCGGCGGCGATCCTCTCGCCACGTCAAACGCCTATCTGACTTGGCTCGTGGAAAAACTGCTGTCGATTTCTCATGTAAAGCGCCTGCGTCTGCACACCCGGGTACCTATCATGATCCCCGGTCGCGTCGATGGGCCGCTGATGCAGCTTCTGGGCGGGCGGGAACAACAGGTCATCGTGGTATTACATGCCAACCACGCACAGGAATTTGATGCAGAAGTAGACAGTGCGTGTGCACGGCTGCGGGCTGGCGGTGTGCATCTGCTGAACCAAAGTGTATTACTGGCCGGAATAAATGATTCGAGTGCGGCCCTGACCATGTTGAGTGAACG
>JAZKEL010000104.1:0-6413 GCA_040387075.1 Pseudomonadota bacterium | reverse complement strand
GAATACACCTACCGCATAGTTCAACTTGTTTTCCAATACGTCGCCATACACCGAAGCGCCAAGTGCACGATTCGGCAGTATGTTATTGCTTACATAGCTTCGCTCGATAAACTTGATGTCACCACCACTTTGCAGGCGCTCAAGACCCACAAATGGTTTGTGTTTACCTACACGCACCTTGAACCAGGGTTGAATGCGGGCATCAACATAGGCGTCGATAACTCTGGAAGTATTGCCGGAAGGCGCTGCAATCAAGTTATTTGCTTCGCCGAACTCAGGCGTAAAGCGGAAATCGTATTTGCCGAATAAAGTACCTTCAAATGTCGGGCGAATGCGGCGAGCGGTGAAACCGTCAGAGTTATTCGTGGCTGAGTTTTCATCGTCTGAGATGAAATGACGGTTATCAAACTGAACAAGGCCTTTCAGGCGGTATTCGAACTGACCATCGGCCGACTTGATGCCGAAGCCGGTAGGGCCGGCATTAACCACTGGTGTTTCTTTTTTCTTCGCTGCAGCATCTTCTGCCGCAATTTCATCTTTACGCTCGATGATTTTTACTTTTTGGTCGAGCTCCTGGACGAGTGCACGCAGCTTCTCAAGTTCATCGCTGTCATTGGCGTATGCATTGCCGGATAAGGCCAGGAATCCACCGCTGATGATCAGCGGTGCGATTAATGCCTGTATGGTTGTTTTCCTGAATTTCATTTTGTATCCCCTGTGTATGGTTTGCTTCCGGTGGTTCGGTCAGCGTTAGTCGCTAAGATTTAAGTATTGGCCGCTGCTGTTGCAGTAGGTTTGCTACGGATGTGATGCTGGTTTTGCTGTTTCTCTATGCCGTGCTTTTCAGTGATTACGTTGAAACGGATTTTTTCACGTCGTTCGATCTGGGTGACGCGGCCTTCGTGTACCGTGATTTCAATCGAGCCGAAACGTAACTCCTGGATGGCACGTATGATCTCGTGTATCACTTCGCTGGTTTGTGTCGTGTCAGAGGACATATTCGAGCCTTCCTGCATGCGTGTTGAGTAATGCCGGGCACTTTAGCAATGAATCTTAATAATTAAAAATAATTACTTTTAATATATTAATAACTGGATTGAATATAAAGATAAGGCGCGAGAATGGCTTTAATGAATAGATGAAGTCGTAGTGAGGTGTATATGCAGGCTGGGAAAATTGCCTGCATATAAAACGTAAGACTGGAGGTAAAGCGGGGAAGGTACTAGCGCACGTTTTTCCAGAGTACGTCAGGAATGCCTTCGAATTTATTCAGGCTACGGCACATGACAAACAGCAGGTCGGAGAGGCGGTTCAGATATTGCAGGGATATTGGGGTGACATCTTCTTCCCTGCCTAGTTTGACCAGCACGCGTTCGGCGCGTCGGCAGACGGTACGGGCAAGATGGCAGTAAGCGGATGCGCGTGAACCGCCAGGCAGGATGAATTCCTTCAGTGGCGGCAGTTCGTCGTTCAGCTGGTCCAGCACATTCTCCAGTGCCGTAACGTCTTCTGCCTTCAGCATGGTGTGTCCGGGAATGCATACTTCGCCTCCCAGGTCGAACAGGTGGTGCTGTACCCTGGTCAGGGCGCTGCTGATCAATTCCGGCAGGGGCTCGGTAAGCAGCAAGCCTATCACGGCATTGAGTTCATCCACATCGCCCATGGTTTCGACACGCAGGCTGTCTTTATTGATGCGGGCGCCATCGCCCAGGCCGGTCGTCCCCTGGTCGCCGGTACGCGTGTAAATTTTACTGAGTCGATTTCCCATTAACCACTTTCCCCATAAATAAAGCACGGCAATTCAAGTTTTGCGCCGCTGGATAATAACGCTGCAAACTCGTCAGGAGTCACTGCAGGGCTGAAAATAAATCCCTGGATTTCATCGCAATCATGTGATTTGAGAAATTCCAGCTGTTCGAAAGTTTCCACGCCTTCTGCAATGACGCATAGGTTAAGGCTGTGCGACATGCTGATGATGGCCGTCACGATCGCTGCGTCATTGGCATCCGAGCCGATATCGCGGACGAAGCTCTTGTCTATCTTGACGGTATTGACCGGCAGGCGCTTCAGGTAGGAAAGGCTGGAGTAGCCGGTGCCGAAATCATCTATCGACAGGCGAATGCCCATCTCTTTCAGCGTGTGCAACCAGGTGATGGCGTCGGTATGCTCCTGCATCGCGATGGATTCGGTCACTTCCAGTTCCAGGTATTGCGGCGCAATACCGGTTTGCAGCAGCACGCCGCTGATCTCCTGCACAAACGCCGGCTGGCGGAGTTCTGCCGTGGACAGGTTGATGGAGATAGGCAAGGCGGGCAATCCCGCATCCTGCCATACTCGGTTCTGCCGGCAGGCTTCGCGCAGCACCCAGTTGCCGATGGGACGAATTAACCCGCTGTCTTCTGCCACCCCGATAAAGCGGCCGGGCAGCATTAGTCCCAGTTCGGGGTGCTGCCAGCGGATCAGTGCTTCGGCGCCGATGATGCGGCCGGTTTTCAACGAAATCTTGGGCTGGTACATCAGCACGAATTCATTGTTGTTGAGTGCTTTCTGCAGCTTGTTTTCGAGGGATACCTGCTCGACTACGCGCCTGGTCATCTCCTGCGTGAAGAACTGGAAATTGTTGCGACCCGCGCCTTTGGCATGGTACATGGCAGTGTCGGCACTTTTGGTGAGGGTGTCCGAGGTGGTGCCGTCTTCGGGGTAAACGGCGATACCGATGCTCAGGGTGATATGCAATTCGTGCGCATCGATGATAAAACTTGCGCCAGCGCTTTTGACCAGCTTTTCCGCGATCTCGGCCGGCGCATAACTGTCCGCAATTTCCGGCAGCAACACCACGAACTCATCTCCGCCCAGCCGGCTTAAGGTATCGCTACTGCGCAGGCATCGTTGCAGGCGCTTGCTGATCTGTTTCAGTAACTGGTCGCCGACGGCGTGGCCCAGCGTATCGTTTATCTTCTTAAAATGGTCGACATCGATAAACAGCAGGGCGGCCCGGCTGTTTTTGCGGCTGGCGGAGTTCAGTGCCTGGGTGATGCGGTCGGTCAGCAGCAGGCGGTTAGGCAGCTCGGTGAGGAAATCATGCTCCGCAAGATAGGTCATCTTGTGCGCCATCTTCTTGGCATCGCTGACATCATGAAAGACCAGTACAACGCCGAGCATCGTGCCGGCATGGTCACGCAACGGTGCGGCAGAATCTTCGATATCGAACTCCGTACCGTCTCCGCTGATGAGCAGGGTGTGGTTCGCCAGTCCGCAGACCTGGCCATGCGCTAGCACGACGTCCACCGGGTTGGCCGCCAGCTTGCGGCTGCTGGCATTGAGTATGCGGAACACCTCCAGCACAGGCCTGCCGATGGCTTTGGCTTTCGGCCAGCCTGTCATCCTTTCCGCCACTGGGTTGATGTAGGTTACCTGCGACTGCATGTCTGTCGTGATGACGGCATCGCCAATCGACTCCAGTGTGACGAGGGCACGTTGCTTCTCGGTGAACAGCGCCTGCTCGGTTGCCTTGCGCTGTTCGATTTCCTTCACCAGAAGTGCATTGGCCTGGGTAAGTTCCGCTGTCCGTTCCGCTACGGTGACCTCCAGTGAATCCCGCATCCGGGTCATCGCGTTCTCTGCAATACTGCGCTGTGACACTTCGTACTCAAGCAGGGAAACAGTATCGCGCAGTTGCTGGGAGCTGGGCATCTTGAGTGCAGCAGGCATTAATCGCCACAGCATGAAGGCGGTAATGCCCGAAAATGCGGCCGTAACCGCTTTTGCCGATGCATCCAGCCAGTAGGCCGGCTCCCAGATGGTGAGTATGGAGATCAGGTGGGTCGTGCCGCAGGCAAAAATAAACAGGGAAAACATGACGAAAACCCAGTTAAACTGCACATCGGGTCGACGTCGGACAAAGTAAAGTAGTGCGAGGGGAATGGTGTAGTAAGAAAGGAAAATGATGGTATCGGACGCTACGTAGAGCCAGAGTAATGAGGGCGTCCATAAATAACAGTGCCCGTGCGGCATGAAATCGCTGGGTACCAGCCAGTGCAAAAACAAGTCCATAATATCCCCCCTTGCTACGGCCCTAAGGCACTGCATTGGTTATACGTATTATTATTTGATTTTCAGTAGCGTTTACCAGTCTACTCCTGTAACTACGCGGTCATGCCGGTGCCCATAACTATTTTTTAAGAAACCAAAACGAATGTCAGTCTCATCGGAAAAGGCGCCTGTCGGCGTATTTGATTCGGGCGTCGGCGGCCTGTCGGTGCTCAGGCATATCCATACGCTGTTACCGGATGAATCGCTGCTATACGCAGCGGATTCGCTACATGCACCGTACGGCAATAAGCCTGCGGATTTCATTCGCGAGCGCGCTTTCTGGCTGAGCGAGTTCCTGCTGGCTCGCGGTGCGAAATCGTTGGTGGTGGCCTGCAACACAGCGACTGCAGCTGCCGTAAGTGCGATGCGCCAGCGCTATGACCTGCCTATCATCGGCATGGAACCTGCTGTAAAACCGGCTGCCGCTGCGAGCCGGAGCGGTGTGGTCGGCGTACTTGCAACCAGTGGAACCTTGAAAAGTGCGCAGTTTGCGGCGCTACTTGAAAGTTACGGCCAGCATGTGCAAGTCGTCACGCAGGCCTGTCATGGCCTGGTGGAGTGCATAGAGCGCGGCGAATTGCATGCAGAGTCGACAAAATTGCTGCTGCAAGGTTATTTGCGGCCATTGCTGGATGCCGGTGCGGATACCATCGTACTTGGTTGCACGCATTACCCGTTCGTACGGGATTTGATTGAAACATCGATAGAAGAGCTTGCGGCGAGCGGCCACATTAAAAAGGATGTGGCCAAAGAAATGGTGCTGATCGACACCGGCGCGGCAGTGGCCAGGCATCTGAAACACCGGCTGGAAGAGGCCGGTTTACGGGCCAGCTCCTCTAAAACCGGCAGCGTCGGTTTCTGGAGCAACAGTCCTTCAATGGATGCGCAGCAGGTGATTTCCCAGTTGTGGGGTGAAGCTGTTGAGGTGGCGGCCCTGGATTAACCCGCCGGGTCGGGACTCATTTTGGTGCGTACACACTAAGAATATAGCATAACTTAAAATAACGATGCCCTGGGAGCCAATATCCATGGGCTTCCCAGGGCACCTATATTTCTTACAACTGTTTTCTTACAACATTCCTTTTAAATCAATGATGCCCGACCACCTCGCCGGCTTTCAGCGCGTACCGGGTGCCGCAATAAGGGCAACTGGCACGGCCGGTTTCCGTAATATCCAGGAACACCCGCGGATGCGAACACCATAAGGCGACTTCCTTCGTAGGGCAATGCAAAGGCAAATCCTTCGCGGATACTTCAATTTCGCCCGTTGCTGCGGCACTGCCAGCGGGTGCAAGCGTTTCATTTGTCATCTACATTACCTTTGATTACGCGAATGCTTCACGTGCGTCTTAACCAGTTTTTCTAAACCAGCGTCAGCCAGTCTGCATGCTTGGCCGACTTGCCTTTGACGACGTCGAAGTACATGGTTTGCAGCTTTTCCGTGATGGGGCCGCGCTTGCCTTCGCCAATGGCACGGTTGTCCAGTTCGCGGATAGGCGTCACTTCGGCGGCGGTGCCGGTGAAGAACGCTTCATCGGCGGAATAGACTTCATCGCGAGTGATGCGTTTTTCCACCAGCGGCAACCCGATTTCCGCCGCCAGCTGGACGATTGTGTCGCGGGTGATGCCTTCCAGTGCGCTGGTGAGATCGGGCGTGATCAGCTTGCCGTTGCGCACGATGAATACGTTCTCGCCTGAGCCTTCTGCTACAAAGCCGTCCACATCCAGCAGCAGCGCTTCATCATAGCCGTCCTGCGCCGCCTCCTGGTGAGCCAGGATAGAGTTCATGTAATTGCCGTTGGCCTTGGCCTTGCACATCGTGATATTGACGTGGTGGCGTGCGAACGACGAGGTCTTGACACGGATGCCGTTGGCCAGCGCTTCGTCTCCCATGTACGCCCCCCATGTCCAGGCAGCGACGATCACGTGCGTGGACAATGTCTTGGCGGAAATGCCCATCGCTTCCGGCCCGTAGAATGCCATCGGGCGCATATAAGCGGATTCCAGCTTGTTTTCACGCACGGCGGCTTTTTGCGCTTCCATCATGGTCGCCTTATCGAACGGCATCTTCATGCCGAGGATGTGCGCCGAGCGGAAAAGCCTGTCGGTGTGCTCTTTCAGGCGGAAAATGGCTGTGCCTTTATCTGTCTTGTACGCACGTACGCCTTCGAACACGCCCATGCCGTAGTGCAGCGTGTGGCTCAAGACGTGGGTGGTGGCATCGCGCCAGTCCACCATTTTTCCGTCGTACCAGATAAGACCATCGCGGTCAGCCATTGATTTGGCTATAGCCATCTTATAAATCCCCAAAAAAGCAAAAA
>JAZKEL010000103.1:0-1967 GCA_040387075.1 Pseudomonadota bacterium | reverse complement strand
GTGGATGTTCAGGTAAAGGTTGCCGTCTGCCCCGCCCCGGCTGCCTTTACCGCCCTTGCCGCGCAGCAACAGCCTCTGCCCGTTCGTTACGCCCTTCGGCAGGCGTGTCTTGAATGCATGCGGCACGCGCGTCGATTGGCCGCGGTCGTTGTCCTCCTGCACGGTGAAATTGAGGTCTACGGTTACCCCTTCACAGGCTTCTTTCAGGGAAATGTTCGTAGATAGTTCATAGTCCTGGCCAGGGACGGGCATGGCATGTCCTTGTCGTGAACCGCCAGAGGAGCTGCCAAAGCTGGAAAAAAGATCGGATAGATCGAGGTCGTCGAATGCGTATCGCTGGGCATTGCCCTGCGCACCCCAATTCGGTGGAGGGCTGAACTCCTCGCCACCGGAATGCTTGCCTAACTGGTCGTAGGCCTCGCGCTTTTCCTTATCTTTCAACGTGGCATACGCTTCCGCCACTTCCTTGAATTTCGCTTCCCCATCGGGGTCCTTCGAAACGTCAGGATGGTATTGGTGCGCGAGTTTACGGTAGGATTTTTTTATTTCCTCGGGGCTTGCCGTGCGGCTCACACCCAATACTTCATAATAATCTTTGTATTTCATTATCAGCTACCAGGCGTTCCATAATGGGCAAGCTACAGTATGCGCCTGATGACCACTATCCAGCGACCTTGATCAGTCAAACCACCTAATCCGTCACAAGGGTCACTGCCGGATCCATGCGCGTCATCTTGACGGAACCGAAGATAGTCGCGAAGGCGGTGTCTGCCGCGTCTTTGCCGGTGCCGATGCGCACGAGGTCGGTGATGGGGGCCAGTTCTGTTGCATCGAACAAAATCCAGCGACCGCTCAGGTAAACCTCGAAAATGGCATGGAAATCGGCCGGCGGATCCGCATACCAGGTATAGCCGGTCACGAACCTGGCCGGGATATTAAGCGCACGGCAGAACGTGATGGCAAGGTGGGCGAAATCGCGGCATACACCTGCCCTGTTCACCAGGACGTTCATGGCAGATGTGGTGCTGCTGGAGGTGCCGATCTGGTACACGATGTTGTCGCGTATCCACTGGCAGATCGCTTCTACACGCTGATAACCTTTGGGCAGGGAGCCGAATGTACGCGAAGCCATCTGCAGGATGGCATCGGATTCACAGTAACGGCTGGACCAGATATAGGGAATGACTTCAACCGGGAGTTCGGCAATCGGCAGCTCCAGTTCATG
The DNA here is from genome assembly GCA_040387075.1 of Pseudomonadota bacterium. Classification (GTDB taxonomy): domain Bacteria; phylum Pseudomonadota; class Gammaproteobacteria; order Burkholderiales; family Methylophilaceae; genus DATHXC01. Next base: position 742 of record JAZKEL010000103.1, on the reverse strand, counting down.
GCCGGTAGGCATAGGGTAATCAACCACGACAAGCGCATCGTAGGTGATGCGCAATTCACGCGCGTTGCTTTTCATTTTCGCCAAGCGGTTCTGCCCGGTGGGGCCCATACCGAAGGTAAGCGGAGAGAACGGCTCTACCAGCAGGCTCTCATTGAATATTTGTTGCCAGGGATGGAATGCAGCCTGGATATTGAACAGGTAATCCGCATCGCTAGAAGCGATGTAATCGAGTTCGCAGTGAATCTTCAGTTTTTTCATTTATTGTTCATGAATGCTCTTCGCAAACTTGCCTAATCCAGATAGTCATATACATAACAAAGCTCCAAACTAAACATTACTCGCGTAGAGATGTCCAGTTTGAAGCACGGTACTTTGAAGCAAGTACGACGATTAATTTAGAGATTTAAATTAATCGAGCACTTTTAATGCCGGGTATTGCTGAAACTATCGATCTGCTTTTCAGCCTCTTCCTTACTCAGGCCGTATAACTGCTGGATCTTGCCGGACAGTATTTCACGGTTGCCCTTGATCTGTTCGAACTCGTCATCAGTAAGCTTACCCCACTGCTGACGTACCTTACCTTTAAGTTCAGTCCAGTTGCCTTCGATTTGATCCCAATTCATGCTTTTCTCCTAAACAAATTAAGAATAAAAATACTGTGTCAAACGACACAAGCATGGGATACATCATATTTTTTATGGCGATTTTGGGTAGTCGGGCATTGCCTGAATCAACTGTCGGA
>JAZKEL010000102.1:0-5173 GCA_040387075.1 Pseudomonadota bacterium | reverse complement strand
ATAAAAGTCGCCCGCGACCTGCACAGCGGCGGAGCCTAGCGTGAAGAGCAGTGGAGGGTCGCCTGCTTTTAAGAAATCGACGATGGCGACAGGCAGGCCACTGCTCCGCTGATCATAGAAGATAAAACCGGTTTGCTGGGTATTGGACGGCCAATCGCTTTGCGGTTTGGCAAATGCAGGTGAAAACAGGGCCAAGTTGAAATAGGGCGAGTATTTAGCCATGAAGATAGGCAGTTGGAGTTGTGCCAAACCAAGCTCTGCCCGTAACTCCTGTATGGGTGTGGCCCAATCCTGCGTTATCCAGCCGCCTAAACCTGCAATGACACGTTGCACAGTGCTGCCTGCATGAAACAGTTGCCTGGAGAAGGGCAGTTGCGGGATAACGGATGGGTCGTGGATGGACAGGAAGGAGCATGGCGAGAGGATGGTGCTGGCCCATCTTAGTTGGTATTTCTCAGCGACCAGGGGAGCGGCGAACACCACTTCGCCGGCGATCAGTATGTCCGCATGTTGTGCGATGGTGACCAGGTCGTCGTACATATCGCGCAAGTGCGGCAGGATGACGTCGCGGATCAGGAACTCAGGCCCGCTTTTTAATTCCATGGCGTGCTGCAACAGTGCTTTATCGTCAGGTGAGAGGTCTGGCCGTATGGGATGGAAGCCGATGCCCGAGCTCTCGACCTTTTGCCGGTAAAACGCGGAGGTGGCGATGGTGGCTTTGTGCCCGCGTGCCTGCAGTTCGGTCGCAAGCGCCATCATCGGGTGCAGGTCGCCTAAGGAGCCTATCGTGGCGAATACAATGTGGCGGGGTGGCATGCGCTTGGTTATAGACGTGATTCTATGTAGCTATTGAATCGCTGGTGCTCGATTCGCTAGTGCCCGATTCAATAGTGCCTGGATCGCCAGGTGATCGAATCGCCAAACGCCACAGCGAGGTCAGTTCCGCAGCGCGCGCTTTGTGCAAAGGGTCGCCTGCATCCGTCGATTTGGGGTGCTGCGGCTTAATGTCCAGTTTGCCGATGACCTTCAAGCCGGCTGCATGAATGGCGTGCGTTAACTCGTCGCGAGTACGCAAACCTAAGTGTTCGGCAAAATCGGACAGTATCAGCCAGCCTTCGCCGTCAATAGTCAGATGAGCGGATAAACCGTTCAGGAAGCCCAGCAGCATGCGGCTTTCAAAATCGTAGATGGCGTATTCAATCGGCGAGCTGGGGCGGGTGGGCAGCCACGGCGGGTTGCATACGATCAATGCTGCACGGCCGTAGGCTTCGGGCGGGAACAGGTCGGCGGCAATGATCTCAACCTGGCCGGCTAAGCCCAGCCGAGTAATATTTTCATTCGCACAGGCTAAGGCGCGTGGATCCTGGTCAGTGGCGACGATGCGCTTGATTCCGCGTTGTGCGAGGACTGCTGCCAGGACGCCGGTGCCTGTGCCGATATCGAACGCCAATTCTGTCGCGGGCAACGGCGCTTCTTTTACCAGCTGGATATACTCCCCCCGCACTGGTGAGAACACGCCGTAATGCGGATGGATGCGCCGGCCGGACGAGGCAAGCAATGCAGGAATCTCTACCCCGTTCTTGCGCCATTCATGCGCGCCTATCAGGCCTAACAACTCACGGAGCGAGACGATAAATCCCTGTCTACCTTTGCCTGGATCGCCGTAGGCTTCCTGGCATGCCAGGCTGACATCCGGCGCACGCCGCAGGGGAATGGCATACCCGCCATGCTCTGTGATATCGATCGGGATCAGCAGCATGCCCAGGGTGCGGGCACGCTGGGACTGCGCCTGGCGATGCAGGTGGAAGGCTTCTGCGGGCGTTGGGTGAGGTTTTGGCGCAGTTTTCCCGGATGCTTTTGTGGGGGATCTTTTTGAAGACTCCATGCGCCGACCCATTGCCTGTAGCAACTGGCGCGCATTCTGGTAATCGCCGCGCCAGAGCATGGCCGTGCCTTCGCACGCCAGGCGATAAGCGGCATCTGCCGTGATGGTATCGTCCGCAGTGACCACGCGTTTAGGAGGCGCGACACCTGCTTCGGATTGCCAGCCTGCGGATTGTGTTTCGCCTGCTTCCTCCCAGACTAAAACCGGACGGACAGCGCCTGCATTATTCAATATGCATGCTCAATGCAGCTTTGTTCATACGGTTCTGCTCAATATAATTCCTCTTCACTTTCATCGTCCGGGTCGTCTTCGTCTTCGCCGTCTTTCTCTTCGATGAGTGCCTGGATATCGTCGACGAACATGCCGCTGCCATTGTTATAGTTTTCAATGGCGCGTGATGAAAGCGCCAGTACTTCGCTGGCGACATGCTCCGAGGAAAGCCGCTGGATATAGAGGGTGACATTTTCCATGAATTCGGCAAAGGTGGTGTCGGGGTCGCTTTCTTCATAGGCTGAATTCACGGCGCTTTGCGCGATCTCGGCAAAGTATTCATTGATGGCGCTGATGGATTTTTCATCTAATGACATGGTGAGAGTCCTTGGTCTGTAAGATTAAATAGGAAGGGAAATTAAGCAGGAAATGCGCCGCTGGGTGTGCAGCATGCTAACGAGCTTATTAGCTGATGAGTGGATTGTTCAACTCAAGCACGACAGGCGTATGGTCGCTGGGCCGTTCCAGTTTGCGCGGCACTTTGTCGATCCAGCTGGCGGTGCAATCCGGCACCAGCGCATTGCTTACCAGGATATGGTCGATGCGCAGTCCGAGGTTGCGGCGGAAACCGGCCATGCGGTAATCCCACCAACTGAAGCTGCCTTCTGCCTGTTCGAACAGGCGGAAGCTATCGTGCAGGCCTAGTTCGACCATGCGCTTGAAAGCTGCGCGTTCCGGCTCGCTCACCAGCACCTGGCCCACCCATGCCAGCGGATCGTGCACGTCGCTGTCTTCGGGGGCGATATTGTAATCGCCCAGCAAGGCCAGCCTGGGGTGATTCGCCAGCTCAAGTGCCAGCCAGTTATTCAGCGCATCCAGCCAGCGTAGCTTGTACTGATACTTGTCCGATTCCAAGCTCTGCCCGTTAGGCATATACGCACAGATGATGCGGATGCCGGCGATGGTCGCGGTGATGACACGTTTCTGCTCGTCCTCGAAACCGGGAATGCCATGCTGCACATCCGTCATTTCATGGCGGCTCAGTATGGCGACGCCGTTGTAGGTTTTCTGCCCGTTATGGATGGCGTGATAGCCGGCATCGGTCAGCGCCTGGTAGGCGAATTTAGCGTCTTCCTGCTTGGTTTCCTGCAGGCATAACACATCGGTCTTGTGCTCCTGAAGCCAATCCAGCACATGCGGCAGGCGGACGTTCAGGGAGTTGACGTTCCAGGTTGCGATTTTCAAATGGTTTGCCTGCTTAATGGATGACGGATTTTAGCATGGACAAACGACCAGATTGCGCCAAATGCTCTAGGGGAAAAGGTCGAATAATGCCTGCAACACTTGAGTGTCAGGCTAAAAACCAATACAGTCCTTGCCTTTTGATTGAAGGCCACAAGTGATCAAAGCTGCTATCTTCGATATGGACGGATTGCTGATCGATTCCGAACGTATCATCATGCAAGCCTGCATAGAGGCCGCCAGGCAAATCGGCATTGCATACACGCAGGCCGAATATACCGAATTGGTAGGTCGGGTCTGGGCAGACTCCTCACGCATCATGGCCGAGCAGCTTGGCGGTATTGAAAACCTGAATCAGGTCATGCAGAGACTGGATGCCCAACTGGCCGGACACAATCACGTATTTCCCCTCAAACATGGTGCGCTGGCGCTGATCCAGCACTACCGCACCAAAGGTGTAGTTTGCAGTGTGGCCTCTTCTTCGCCCCTGCACCACATTACCCATCGGTTGTCGCACGTCGGCGTGCTCGATTATTTTCATCATTTCACCAGCGGGCAAGAGGTCAGTCGTGGCAAACCACATCCGGATATCTATTTGCTCGCTATGCAAAAACATGGCTTGGCTGCAGAGGAGTGCATCGCTTTTGAAGATAGTGAGCAGGGCGCGCAAGCGGCAATCGCTGCCGGCTTGCGTGTGGTGGTAGTCCCCGATTTAAAACAGCCCAGTAAGTTTGTGCGTGAGAACGCGCATGGAGTCGTGGAAAGCTTGCAGTACTGGCTGGAGAATCATGCCTAATACACATCATGCCTAATACACATCATGCTTAGTACATAGGTATTGGCAAGTAGCGCAAAAATCACAGCGCACCCATGCGCTGGCAAACTGGAGCCGATTAAGCCGTCATTCCATTGTGGCGCAGTAGCGCATCTATGCTCGGTGCCCGGCCGCGGAAGGCGATGAACGATTCCAGTGCAGGGCGTGAACCGCCTTGTGCCAGTATCTCGTTCCAGAAGCGCTGGCCGGTTTCCGGCGACAGCACGCCGTTTTCCTCGAACATGCTGTAGGCATCCGCAGACAGCACCTCTGCCCATTTGTAGCTGTAATAGCCCGCGGCATACCCGCCGGCGAAGATATGCGAGAAGCCGTTGGGGAAGCGCCCCCACTTTGGCGGGCGCACCACGGCCACTTCGTCGCGCACCTGTTCGATGAGATCCAGTGCCGTCAATGTGGCGTGGGGGTCGAATTCGCCGTGCAGGCGCATATCGAATAGCGAGAACTCGATCTGGCGCATGGTCTGCATGCCGGCCTGGAAGTTCTTGGCTGCCACCATCTTGTCGAACAGCTCGCGCGGTAAATGCTCGCCGGTGTCCACGTGCTGGCTCATGTGGCGCAGCACGTCCCATTCCCAATTGAAATTCTCCATGAACTGGCTGGGCAACTCGACCGCATCCCACTCGACGCCCTTGATGCCGGAAACGCCGTAGTCTTCCACGCGGGTCAGCATGTGGTGCAGGCCGTGGCCGAACTCATGGAACAGGGTATTCACTTCATCGTGCGTAAACAGGGCAGGTTTGTCACCGACGGGGGCAGAAAAATTGCAGGTGAGGAAAGCCACCGGCGTTTCGATTTCCCGCCCGCTGACGCTATTGAGTTTCCTGCGGCGGGTGATGGCTTCGTCCATCCATGCGCCGCCGCGCTTGTTGTTGCGAGCGTAGAGGTCTAAATAGAATTGGCCGACCGGATTGCCGTTCTTGTCACTGATCTCGTAGAAAGCCGCATCTTCATGCCATACGGCGGCATCCACCTTCCTGACTTGTACGCCGAAGATGGTTTCG
>JAZKEL010000101.1:0-17406 GCA_040387075.1 Pseudomonadota bacterium | reverse complement strand
GTGGCGGTATGGACAGACGGCGTAAATTGCTAGGGTTCATGCTCAGGCAGCCACAAATTGGTGAAAACAATCGGTCAGTGCATCGGCGTCAAAGCTGTCTTCCACAAAAAAAGGCGGCATGTCGTAATGCAAGAACAGGGCTTGGATGGCGGCGCGACGTTCTTCAAAGCGCTGCACGATGCGCGCGCGCAGGTCCTTGCGTAAAAACAGCGTGCGCTTGGCACCGGATTCGGCGTCGGTAACACTGGCGATGCCGAATTCCGGCAGGTTTTTGTATTCCGACGAATCCCACAGCACCATGGGCACGATATGGTGGCGCATCATCAGCGCAAGCGCGTCTTTCAGTTCGTCCAGCGGCATATGGAAATCGGAGATCAGGAAAATCAGCGAGCGTTCGCGCGGCAGATAACGGTTCACTTCGCGCAGCCCGTTACCGCCTACGTGGTCGGGATGGAAGCTTTTGAGCTGTTCGATGACGTCCAGCGCATGGTGTGGGCGGTACGAACTCGTCGCCAGCCAGTCCTCGCGCACCTTCTCGTCAAAACCGATAAAGCCGAAAGGGTCGCTGTTGTGCGTGGCCGACATGGCGATGGATTCGGCGATGCGCGCGGCCAACTCTATCTTGCGGTGGCTGCCGCCGAAATTCATGGAGCCGGATAAGTCGGTAATGGCGAATACCGGCGTCGCGCTCTTCTGGTTGAAGATGCGCACATACACCTGCTCTAGCGGGTCGCGTATGGTTTGGCGGATATCGATGCGGCGCGGGTCCGGGTAGGAGAGCAGGGTGGTATGCCCGCGAAACTCCATACCCATGCCGCGCTGCGTGCTGGCGTGCCGGCCCGAGTGGCGGCCGCGCGAGCGCCAGCCGATGGTGTAGCCAAACTCCTTGATGTCGGTCTGCATCGTTACTTTGCCGTCAGTGGGCTATGGCGCGGAAATGGCATTGGTGATGCCGGAGAGCAGTTCACGCGCGATTTCCGTACGGCGCATCTCATACACCGGGCTGAATACCAGCCTGTGCGCGACGGTCTGGTGGAAAACAGCATGCACGTCTTCCGGCAATACCGCATTGCGGTTGTTCAGCCAGGCATTCACCTTGGCGGCCCGCAACATCATGCTCATGCCGCGCGGACTGGCGCCCGACAGTACCAGGCGCTGCATGTCCACACCGCTTACCTTGACGCCGAACGCAGTTGGAGTCTTGGTGGCACGCCATAGATCGAGTGCGTACTGGCGTAGCCTGGGGCTGGCTTCCACACTGGATTGGAGCAGGCTGGAGAAGGCATTGAGCTGGTCGAACTGCAAAATATTAGGTTGCAAGGTATCGATCAGGGCATCCACGTCATGGAACTTGGTATCGAATACCAGCGACTCCATGATGGCGGCGTCATCCGGCACCACGATGGGGATCTCCATCATGAAGCGGTCGCGTGCGGCGGAGGGGATCTCGAACGTTTCCTCTTTTTCCACCTGGTTGCGGTCGGCGAATACCAGCATGTGCGGGAAATAATGTTCCTTGTTGAACGCCGTCAGTGTGCGCTCCGCCATGACGCGCAACAGCAGCGAGTGCACTTGCGGACGGGCACGGTTGATTTCGTTAAAAAAGAACACCGACAAATTTTCACCCGACATCAGCAAAGGCCCTGGACTGACATGCGGCTTGCCGTCTTCGCCCAGGTAGGTGTGGTACACCAGGTCGTTGGGCATGAGGTCGATGGTGCCTTCGATACGCTGGTAACCGCCGCCTATGCAGCGCGTAAATGCGCGTAGCAGCGTGGTTTTGCCGACGCCGACATCGCCCTCGAGCAGCACATGGCCGCGAGAGAAAATCGCTGTCGTGATCGCGCGTATCGGCGATTGCTGGCCGACCACGACTTTATTGATTTCAGATTCCAGCGTTTGTGCATGTTGACGCCAGTCGGCCAGTTGATGGTCGCTCATTGTCTAATCCTGTAAGTAATTAGTGGTTATGGATTGCGTGGTTCGTTGAAGTCGGGTGATAGGAAAGAAAAATGTTAATAATTTGTAAGCAATGCGCATTGCTAGCGATAGTAACGATATTTTGGGCGGGTGTAAACAGATCTGTATACCCCAGTTGGTTATCCATGGAATTCATCATAAGGCATGCCTTTTCCATGCGATTAATCAATTTAGGCTTTCGCTTGCGGCCGTTTCCGGCGAAAATAGCGGTTAATTCACTTAAGATCGATGGCAGTAATGCAAAAACAAACAAGTTTTACCTACGAAGAACTGCTGGCATGTGGAAGGGGAGAGATGTTCGGTGCAGGCAATGCCCAGTTGCCATTGCCGCCGATGCTGATGTTCGACCGTATCGTGTCGATTACCGAAGACGGCGGAAAATACGGCCATGGCCAGATCATTGCCGAACTCGATATCAAACCCGATCTCTGGTTCTTCGCCTGTCATTTCACCGGCGACCCGGTCATGCCTGGCTGTCTTGGCCTGGATGCCATGTGGCAACTGGTAGGGTTCTTCCTCGGCTGGATGGGCGGTCCTGGCCGCGGTCGTGCGCTGGGTTCGGGCGAGGTGAAATTCAGCGGGCAGGTGTTGCCAACTGGCAAAAAAGTCACGTATTACATTGATCTTAAGCGGGTAATGATGCGCAAGCTGGTGATGGGAATCGCCGACGCGCGCATGGAACTGGATGGTCGCGAAATTTATGTGGCCAATGACCTGCGTGTAGGTTTATTTACACGTACCGATAATTTTTAATACATAAACAGCCGCCATAATTGCGTGTGCATGCTGTTGAAAAATAAAAAACCAAAGCCATATATAGCTGTCATGAGAATAATTGATAGGAGAACACGATGCGTCGTGTAGTCGTCACCGGCATGGGCATTGTTTCCAGCCTGGGCAACAATAAGTCTGAAGTCCTGGATAGCTTGCAGGCCGGTCGTTCCGGCATTACGTTCCAGCAGGAATATGCAGACCACGGCATGCGCTCGCACGTGGCGGGTTCTATCAAGAACCTTAACATCCCCGAATTGATAGACCGCAAACTGCTGCGTTTCATGGCCGATGGTCATGCCTATGCCTGGATCGCCCTGCAGGAAGCCATTGCCGATGCCAAACTGCCCGAGGAGCTAGTCTCTAATGTGCGCACGGGCATCATTGTCGGCGGCGGCGGCCCTTCGACCGAAAGCATCGAAGAAAGTAATGCAACGCTTGCCGAAAAAGGCATACGCCGCGTCGGGCCTTACATGGTCACCAAGGCGATGTGCAGCGGGATTGTGGCGACGTTGGCAACGGGCGCCAAGATCAAGGGAGTCAATTACGGCATCAGCTCTGCCTGCTCTACCAGCGCACATTGCATAGGAGCTGGAGTGGAGCAGATCCAGCTTGGCAAGCAGGATATCGTCTTTGCCGGCGGCGGCGAAGAAGAGCACTGGAGCCTGTCCTACCTGTTCGATGCCATGGGCGCCATGTCCAGCAAGTACAACGATACCCCCGATAAAGCATCGCGTACCTATGATGCGAATCGCGACGGATTCGTGATCTCGGGCGGCGGCGGCATTGTGGTGCTGGAAGAGTATGAACACGCCAAGGCGCGCGGTGCAAAGATCTATGCAGAAGTCGTCGGTTATGGCGCGACTTCGGATGGTTACGACATGGTCGCACCTTCAGGGGAAGGTGCTGTACGTTGCATGAAGCTAGCGCTGGAAGGCGTCGAAGGCGGCATCGACTACATCAATACGCACGGCACCAGCACACCCGTGGGCGATACCAAGGAATTGGAAGCGATACGTGAAGTGTTCGGCGAAAAGGCGTACGGCGAGATTCCGGCGATTGCGTCCACCAAGTCGTTATCGGGACATGCATTGGGTGCGGCGGGCGTAAACGAGGCTATCTATACCTTGCTGATGATGGAGAACAATTTCATCGCGGCATCGGCCAATATCGAGGAACTCGATCCTGCTGCCGATGGCCTGCCCATCGTGACGAAGCGCATCGATAACGCCAACATCCAGACCGCTCTATCCAATAGCTTCGGTTTCGGCGGCACTAACGCAACACTGACGTTTTCCCGCAGGCGCCTTTAACCATAGCCCTTACTGCGTGCTGGTGCTGACGCAGCCGTTTATAACATCAACGCAGCGGCCACATGGCGGCCTTCCGCCATCAGGATATTGTAGGTCCTGCAGGCCGCTGCGGTGTCCATGCACTCCACCCCCACCCCGATATCGGTAAGCGCCCTGGTGAGGCGGGGATGCACGAACTGGTGCTTGTTCCCTGTGCCAAGGAGTACCACTTCCGGTTTCAATTCCGCAATCCTTTCGAAATGCAGTGCAGCCAGATCCGCCATGCTGGAGGCCTCCCAGTCGCTCAAGATCAAGTTGGGCAATACGATCAGGCTATGCAGGTAGCGTTCATTATTGATGCTGATCCATGCGGAATTTTCCAGCTTCGCATCCGCGATTTCATAGCCGGTAATGAGGTTGTTGCCGGAGGCAGTGGTCAAATGCAGTTTCATGCGTAAACGCCTAGCTTTAATTGCCTGTAGAGGCCTTGACAGGGTAAGATATCACACTTTTTGCAGGGCCCTGAACGCCTGCTGCGCCACTTGTTTCTGTATATGATGTTTTTATATATGTCATGTGTATATATTCTAAAGTTTAACATTTACGCATTGCCTAACCTGACCTACTGCCGACTATGGAACCGATACTCAAATCATTAAAGCTCAATAACGTGTGCTACGACATTCGCGGCCCGGTATTGGCGCGAGCGCGGCAGATGGAAGAGGAAGGGCACCGTATCATCAAGCTGAATATCGGCAACCCCGCGCCGTTCGGCTTTGAAGCACCGGAAGAGATATTGCAGGATGTCATCCTCAATATGGGTGCGGCATCCGGCTACACCGACAGTAAAGGCCTGTTCGCTGCACGTAAAGCCATCATGCATTACACGCAGCAGAAGAAGATCGCCAATGTGCATATCGATGACATCATCATCGGCAACGGCGTTTCCGAGCTGATCGTAATGGCTATGCAGGCCTTGCTCAACAACGGCGACCAGGTACTGATCCCTATGCCGGATTATCCTTTGTGGACAGCCGCGGTTACCCTGGCTGGCGGCAGCCCCAGGCATTACCGCTGTAATGAGGAAACCGGCTGGCTGCCTGACCTGGAAGACATGGAAGCAAAGATCACCGCCAATACGCGCGGTATAGTGCTGATCAACCCCAACAATCCGACAGGCGCGTTATACCCGGCCGAATTCCTGCTCAAGGTCATCGAGATCGCGCGCCATCATAGCCTGATTATTTTTGCCGACGAGATTTACGACAAGGTGTTGTACGACGGCAATACGCATACATCAGTAGCCTCACTGGCAGATGATGTGCTGTTCGTCACCTTCAACGGGCTATCCAAGAACTACCGCACCTGTGGCTACCGTGCTGGCTGGCTGGTGGTCTCCGGCGAAAAACGGCATGCCACGGACTATATCGAAGGCCTCAATATGCTAGCCTCCATGCGGCTGTGCGCCAATGTGCCGGGCCAGTTGGCGATACAGACCGCGCTGGGCGGTTACCAGAGCATCAACGACCTGGTCGCGCCAAACGGCAGGCTGTGTAAGCAACGTGACCTTGCCTATGACATGCTGACGGCCATACCTGGCGTCACCTGTTACAAGCCGGCGGCGGCCATGTACCTGTTCCCCAAGCTGGATCCTGCGATTTATCCCATCGAAGACGACCAGCAGTTCATCCTCGACCTGTTGCTGGAAGAAAAGGTGTTATTGGTGCAAGGCAGTGGATTCAACTGGAAGGCGACCGATCATTTCCGCGTGGTATTCCTGCCGAATATCGACGACCTTACCGAGGCGATTACGCGTATTGCACGTTTCCTGGAAAGCTACCGCAAGCGTCACGGCTATAAAGCCCCGCCGGAAGCGATCGCAAGCACCACGCCTGCCTTGCCAAAATTAGTCAAAGTCTAAATCAGTTAAAGTTTACGGAAGTTACAAATTACATGAAATCATTGAAAGTAGGCCTGCTCGGCATAGGCACGGTAGGCGGCGGCACCTACAGCGTACTGGAACGGAATCAGCAGGAAATCACGCGACGTGTCGGCTACGAGATCCGCATTGTGAAAGTGGCCGATCGCGATGTCGCGCGTGCCAAGGAAATCACCCAGGGCAAAGTCGAGGTCACCGACGATGCCTGGTCGGTTGTGAATGACCCGGCTATCGATGTGGTGGTGGAACTGATCGGCGGTTACACGCTTTCTAAAGAGCTGGTACTCAAGGCCATTGCCAACGGTAAGCATGTCGTGACTGCCAACAAGGCCTTGATCGCCCTGCACGGCAACGAGATTTTTGCCGCAGCCCAAGCGAAAGGCGTGATCGTCGCGTTCGAGGCAGCCGTCGCCGGCGGCATCCCCATCATCAAGGCCATGCGGGAAGGCCTGTCGGCCAATCGTATCGAATGGCTCGCCGGCATCATCAACGGCACCACCAATTTCATCCTCACCGAAATGCGCGAAAAAGGCCTGGCGTTTGCCGATGTACTGGGCGAAGCGCAGCGTTTAGGCTATGCCGAAGCTGACCCCACCTTCGACGTGGAAGGCATCGATGCTGCCCATAAGCTGACGATACTTTCGGCGATTGCCTTCGGCAGTACCATGCAGTTCGATAAGGCCTATACAGAAGGCATCACCAAATTAGCCAGCAAGGACATCCGTTATGCCGAAGAACTGGGCTACCGCGTCAAGTTGCTGGGCATCACCAAGCGTACTGACAAAGGGCTGGAACTGCGCGTGCACCCGACGCTGATCCCGGAAAAACGCCTGATCGCCAATGTAAACGGCGCCATGAATGCGGTGGTCGTGAAGGGCGACGCAGTCGGCCCTACGCTCTATTACGGCGCCGGCGCCGGTGCGGAACCTACGGCCAGTGCCGTGGTGGCAGACCTCATCGACGTGGCGCGTATGCACTCTGCCACGGTCGAGCAACGCGTGCCATATCTGGCGTTCTTGCCTGACCAGGTAAGCAACCTGCCCGTGCTGCCGATTGAGGAGATCAGCAGTGCCTATTACCTGCGCATGCGTGCGCTGGATAAACCCGGTGTGCTGGCCGATGTCACCAAGATACTGGGCGACCGTGAAATCTCGATCGATGCCATGATGCAGAAAGAGCCGGCGGAAAACGAAACTGAAGCCGACATCATCATCCTCACGCACATCACCGTAGAAAAGAACATGAATGCGGCTATCGCTGCAATAGAAGGTTTACCGGCCATCGCGGGCAGCATCACACGCCTGCGCATGGAAGAACTCGGTAAATAAAACAGGTAGATATCATGAAGTACATCAGCACCCGCGGCAATTCGCCTGCGCTCAATTTCAGTGAAATATTGCTAGGCGGCTTGGCACCCGATGGCGGCCTGTACCTGCCTGAGCAATATCCGCAGTTCAGCGATAGCGAATTGACGGCGATGCGCGGCATGAATTACCGCGACCTGGCGTTCGCCGTGCTTTCCAGGTTGGTAGATGACATCCCTGCAGATGACCTCAAGGCTATTATCGACAAGACGTATCGTGCGGATGTATACGGGTTTACGCGCCCCAGCCAGGATGCGGAAGACATCACGCCCACGCTTGAACTGGAAGACGATCTTTACCTGCTCTCGCTTTCGAATGGCCCTACACTGGCGTTCAAGGATATGGCGATGCAGTTACTCGGTAACCTGTTCGAGTATGTGCTGGGCAAGGTAGGCGAAACCACGAATATATTGGGTGCAACATCGGGCGATACCGGTTCTGCGGCGGAATATGCCATGCGTGGCAAGAAGGGCATCCGTGTGTTCATGCTGTCACCGCACAAGAAGATGAGCCGTTTCCAGACCGCGCAGATGTTCAGCCTGCAGGACGACAATATCTTCAATATTGCGGTAGATGGCGTATTCGACGATTGCCAGGACATGGTCAAGGCCGTGTCCAATGATGCCGAATTCAAGGCCAAAAATAAGATAGGTGCCGTCAATTCCATCAACTGGGCGCGTGTTGCCGCACAGGTCGTGTATTACTTCAAAGGCTATTTCGCGGTAACCCGGCAGAACAGCGAGCAGGTGAGTTTCTCCGTACCTTCCGGCAATTTCGGCAATGTATGCGCAGGCCATATCGCGCGCATGATGGGATTGCCGATCAGGAAACTGGTGGTCGCCACCAATGAAAACGACGTGCTGGACGAATTCTTCAAGACTGGCGTCTATCGCCCACGCGGCTCCGCCAACACTTACCATACCTCCAGTCCATCCATGGATATCTCGAAAGCGTCTAATTTCGAGCGTTTCGTATTCGACCTGGTCGGTCGCGATAGCGCCAAAATGCGCGAGCTATGGGGCAAGGTAGATAGCGGCGGCGCATTCGACCTGAATGGCAGTGATGAAAACCCGGATAATTATTTCGCCAGGGTAGCCGAATACGGCATGGTCTCCGGTAGCAGCAACCACGCGGCGCGCATGCAGACCATCCGCGAGACCTTTGACCAATACGGCGTCACTATCGATACGCACACCGCAGACGGGTTGAAGGTCGCTATGCAATACCGCGAGGCCGGTGTGCCCATGGTAGTCCTGGAGACTGCATTGGCCGCCAAGTTTGAAGATGCCATCGTTGAGGCGCTGGGTAGCCGGCCCGAGCGGCCCGCAGCCCTGGATGGACTGGAAGACTTGCCGCAACGATTCGATGTAATGAAGTTTGACGTGAGTGCCATCAAGCAATACATGGTGGATCGCATCTAGTCTCTGACGCCAGCTCGTAATGGCAGCGAACTGCTGCATAAAGGAAAAGCATGCAACAGTATCATGACCTCTTGCGCCACGTACTTGCACACGGCGCCCGAAAAACAGACCGCACCGGCACCGGCACCATCTCCGTGTTCGGCTACCAGATGCGGTTCGACCTGGCGCAAGGCTTTCCCCTGCTCACCACCAAGAAAGTCCACCTGAAATCCATCATCCACGAACTGCTGTGGTTTTTGCAGGGCAGCACCAATATCGCTTACCTCAAGGAAAACGGCGTCAGGATATGGGACGAATGGGCCGACGAGAATGGCAACCTGGGCCCCGTCTACGGCTACCAGTGGCGTAACTGGCCGAAACCGGATGGCGGATCCATCGACCAGATCGCGCAGCTCATCAATGGCATCAAGAACACACCTGACTCGCGGCGCCTGATCGTTTCGGCGTGGAACGTGGCCGATGTCGACCAGATGAAATTACCACCCTGCCATGCGTTCTTCCAGTTTTATGTAGCACCTGCATCAGAGCAGGATGCAGATCAACGGCCGAAGTTGTCCTGCCAGTTGTACCAGCGCAGTGCGGATATCTTCCTAGGCGTGCCTTTCAATATCGCGTCTTATGCCTTGCTGACCATGATGGTGGCGCAGGTATGCGACCTCCAGCTGGGTGACTTTGTGCACACCCTGGGCGATGCGCATATCTACCTGAACCATCTCGACCAGGTCAATGAACAACTGGCACGCGATATCCGTCCCTTACCAAGCATGCGCATCAATCCAGCGGTCAACGATATCTTTTCGTTTGAATTCGAGGATTTCGAGCTGGAAGGCTATGACCCTCATCCCCCGATCAAGGCGCAGGTGGCGGTATAGTTTAATCTGCGGGTATTCCAATCCATGGGTATTGCAATATGGGTATTCCAGGATCTGCAGGTGTCAAACGCAAGCCGGAACCTCTCTACTTGCTGGCTCAACTTACTCAACCGCGCAGCATTGTATTGAACAGGACGCAACGATGAGCCTCAAGCTGCTACTTAACCTCATCATCAGTGCCTTGATGCTGGTACTGATGATGCTCGGTGCCGTGCTGACGATCATCAACTCGCAGGAAGACATACGGGCGGAGCTGGAATCGACCGCTGCGTTGACCCTGCACCTCATCGACAAGGAGCTCATCTATTTTGCCGATAGCCAAAAAGCCGGTGACCAGGGCATAGATAAACCGGCTACTCCGTTCAGTCTTAACAGCCTTGGCCACGTACGCCACCTGAAGGTCGAGTATTACGACAATACGGGTAAATTGCGCGACAGCAATAAAGTGGAGTTCCCTCCCGCCCAGGCACACCCTGCACCTGCCTGGTTCGCCAAACTGCTGACGATGGTGTCTGCCGACATTGAGCCCAAGCGCCGTAAAATTTATAGCAGTAACCAGGGCCTGGGCGAAATACAGACCGGCGAGATTGTGGTGACCCCTGACCCGTCGTATGAGATAAGCGAAGTATGGAATGACTCGCTTGGATTATTGTCGCTGACCGCCATTTTTTTCTTCTCGGTGAATATCATGGTGTACTGGGCCGTGAGCAAGGCTTTGCGCCCCATAGACCGTATCCTCGATGCCATCAATGAACTGGAACGCGGCAACCTGAATGCGCGCCTGCCGGCATTCAAATTACCGGAGCTGCGTCGTATCGGCGACAAATTCAATAATATGGCCTACACCCTGCAGCACAGCATACAGCGCAACCAGAGCCTGACCCAGAAGCTGATGCAGTTGCAGGAGGAAGAGCGCCGCAGTCTCTCGCAAGACCTGCACGATGAGATAGGGCAGTCACTGACCGCCATCTATGCCGAGGCATCGGTGATCGCCAATGGCAGCAAGCCTGGCGAACCTGTGCGGGTCAGTGCCGAAGCCATTGTAGTGGTGGCGAAACAGGTGATCGCCATGGTGCGCAACATGCTGCACAAGCTGCGCCCGGAAACACTGGATAAGCTGGGCCTGAAGAGCGCCTTGCAGGAGCTGGTCACCGAGTGGCAGCAACGATACCAGCTTAAAGTGTGCGAGCTGGATATTGCGGATGACCTGGCGGTGGTACCTGAGATGCAGGCGATAGCCATGTACCGTGTCGTGCAGGAATGCCTGACCAATGTGGCACGCCACGCGCAAGCGAGCCTGGTGACGATCCGACTGTGGACAGAGGACCGCCAACTGATCCTGATGGTCGAAGATAACGGCGCTGGTTTCGACGCAGGCCGTTCGCATGGGTTCGGCCTGATCAGTATGCGTGAGCGCATCATCGGACTGGGCGGCGAGTTCGAATTGAATAGCATGCCGGGAAGCGGCACTACGGTGATTTCAAGGATGCCGATGGCGAAGGATACGGTATGACGCAAAGAGTGCGGGTGATGCTGGCAGATGACCATGCAGTGGTGCGTTCAGGCTTGCGCCGTATGCTTGAGCAGCAGTCCCGGTTTGAAGTGGTGGCGGAAGCGGAAAGCGGTGAGCAGGCCTATCATCTTTATTCGGAATTCATGCCCGATGTACTGGTCATGGACCTGTCCATGCCAGGTATCGGCGGCCTGGAATCCTTGCGACGCATCATGATGCGCCATGCGCAGGCCAGGGTCATCATCTTCTCCATGCACGAAAACGCATCGTTTGCTTTCCAGGCACTCAACCTGGGGGCACTGGGCTATATCGCCAAATCCACCCTGGCGGAAGACCTGTTGACTGCGGTTTCCAGCACGGCCCGCGGCGAGACCTATATCAGCCCTGTGGTGTCGCATAAGATCGCATTGCGCAGCATCTATGGCGAGGATGAACTTTCGAACAAGCTGACCGCCCGCGAATTCTCGATATTCAAGTTGCTGGCCGAAGGCACCAGCATTGAAGATATAAGCAGGGTGCTGAACATCAGCCAGAAAACAGTAGCCAACTACCAGGCCATCATCAAGCAGAAACTGGGGGTAAGCAGCAGCATCGAATTGCTGCGCCTGGCGATCCGCTATGGCCTGGTTGACGGCTGATCAACTGGAACTGTTCCACCGTCCTGTTTGTACTTCCCCGTTTCTACTTCATCGTTCCGGCAGGATTCGGGAATAAATCCCGAAGTTATTCGGGAGTATCCTCCTAATCACTTGTAGCCTGGCCCCCTAGAATTAGCCACCGCTTGGATTCGCCGCCGCCGTTTGTATGGCGATAGTGGCGAAAGCGGGCTCTATTCTTACAAATGCCAGGGAGTTACCATGAAGTTCAAGCCTAGATTGACGGCCGCCGCCGTTATGTCGCTATTCGTATTTTTACCGGATGTGGTGGTCGCAGAAGAAAAGCGGACAGCAGCCGACTCAGCCCAGCCGCTTGCAGCCATGGGGGAGAACGCCGGCGTACAGACCGGTGTGCCTGCCGACACCAGAAACGATACGTTAGTCGCCAAGCCGGTCGTGGTGACTAGCATCCTGCCGGACAGGCTGGAATCCGTACCCGGTTCATTCAATGTCGTCGATGAAAAAGACATCAAGTCTCGTCAGCCATTCACCATGCGCGAAGCGCTCAACAGTGTGCCGGGCATCAACGTAGTGGGGGAAGACGCGTTCGTGCTCTCACCTAATATCGGTGTGCGTGGCCTGGATCCGCGGCGTACTTCCCGTACCCTATTGCTGGAAGACGGCATGCCGCTTTTCCTGGCTCCCTACGGCGATCCTTCTGCACATTACTCCACGCCGCTGGAGCGCATCAGCCGCATCGAAGTAGTCAAGGGGTCCGGCCAGGTGCTGTACGGCCCGCAGACCGTAGGCGGCATGATCAACTTCGTGACCAAACCGGTGCCGCGCAATGGTTTTGCCGGCAGTGTCACTGCGCTGGCAGGCAATAATGATTTCCACGGTGCGCATGCCAACCTGGGGTTCGGCGGCGAATGGGGCGGCATCATGGTGGATGCCCTGCAGAAAAAAGGCGATGGCATACGCAAGCATCACCAGTTCGATATCCAGGAATACACGATAAAAGGCCAGTTCAATATCACGGAGCGCCAGACCGTCATCGCCAAAGCCGGGTATTACGAAGAAGATTCCAGTGTCTCCGAAACCGGGCTGGGCACTGTGGAGTATAAGCAGGACAAATTCCAGGCGGGATCGGGCAAGAATGACTTTTTCCGCCAGGAGCGCAAGACCGTGCAATTGCAGCATATTTTCAAAATCGACGATAAGCTGAAGCTCTCTACACAAGCCTACTATGCAGATACCTTCCGCAACTCCTATCGCCAGGTGGATGCGCCGGGCCGGTATGACGACGATAACCCAGGTAGCTCCACCGGCATTTCGGAGCTGGACCGTTGCGGCGGCGATGTGACGGAAGCGAATGCTGCAGCCTGTGGTGGCCGCCAGCGTCCAAGAAGTTACAAATACTTCGGCTTTGAACCCAGGCTGGATATCAAGCATAGCCTGTTCGGCATAGAAAGCGATGCGGTGATCGGTTTCCGTTATCACGAAGAAGATATCCTGCGCCAGCAGTTCCGCAGCGATGACCCACGCTCCAGCAGCCTGGGCTTCCTGAAGCAGTTTGGCGATTTCAGGGAACGGATAGGCATCAAGGTCGAGGCTAAATCCTATTACACGCAGAACACGTTTTACCTAGGCAACTGGTCGCTGACTCCCGGCGTGCGCATCGAGGACATGCGCTTCCGCACAACAGTCGACCAGGCCGATGGCGATCCGCAGAATGCCAGGTTGAATAACAGCCAGACCAAGGTGCTGCCGGGATTTGGCATAGCCTGGAACGGCATTGCCAATACCACGGTGTTCGCCGGTATCCATAAGGGGTTTGCGCCGCCGCGCCCGGATCGTGACCTGCGCGCTAACGGGCCTAATAGCGCTATCGTGGATAAAACCCAGGCAGAAGAAAGCACCAATACCGAGTTCGGGGTTCGTTCCAAATTCTATAAAGGCATTGCATTCGAGACCACGCTTTTCCATACCGACTTCGAAGACATTGTGCTGAACAATGGCGCAGGTACCTTCGTGAATGGCGGAAAATCGACGCAGGCCGGGATTGAATTCGGGGGGCGTGTCGATTTCGGCACACTTTACAACACCCCGCATAATGTCTATGTCAGCGGTTCCTATACCAACTTATTCACGGCAAAGTTCAAAAATGACGGTGTAGAAGGAAGCGGGATCGTGAACGGTAGCCGCTTGCCCTATGCACCGCGCAACCTGGCATCGGTCAATCTTGGCTACCAGCATCCCATCGGCATTGAAACGCGTATCGGAGTTGACTATGTCGGTCGCCAGGAGCCGGATGCGTTCGCCAGGGCCCTTGACGTGGCGGATCCAAGCGGTACGGACACTGCCTTATCCGGTCTTGCAGGCGATATTCCGTCGTATACCTTGTTGAATGCCAGCGTCAACTTTCGTCCGGTCGGCTCCAAGGTCTCTTATTTTGCCAGCGGCTACAACCTGACTGATAAAGAGTATCTGGCAAGTCGTGTAGACGGCATGGCGGTCGGCAGGTCTAGGCAGGTATTTGGCGGCGTCCGGTTTGATTTTTAAGCGATAATGCAGCGGCGGTAGCAGCAATCGGAACGGGCTTCATCTTATGGATGAAGCCCGTTTTTCTTACTGAATAAAAAAGCGAACCTTCTCGGGGAGATGAAGGCCCGCTGTGAGAGCGGGAATTCGAACTATACGTTGGTGGCTATAACTTGCTCGCTTAGCTTGTGGATGCAATGCCATATCTGCATGTAATGCTTATCCAAGCACTAATGGCCTGTCAGCCCTGAACTTTACAAACTCTTTACTCTGGATCGGCGTTGCTGACTCGGAAGTCCTTTCATAGCTGGACTCATGTGAGCCAGTCTGGCTACCAGACTGGGTAGTGCCTGCCCGGCTCATTTCAGGGCTGGGTAAAGGCAATATCACGGCCCGTTCCGACAATATGCCGCTAAGCTCGCCCTGGCTTTGCTTAACCGGCAATAGCCCTGTAATGGCGGCACTGCCGAGTATGCTGAATATAGTCAAGCCTGTAGCTGCTATCAGCACGATAGGGTGTGTCCTGCCATGGGTTGGATTGAATCGATGTTGCTGGACGTTTTTGTATTCAATGCTCATGTACCTTCTAGCCCCTTATGATTTGATGACCAGGCCGTTGATCACAAGGCCGTTGCCGACAGAATCCTTGCTGCGAATCCCGGAGGATATCTGCAGGGCATTCTTGAAGTTCAGGTACTCGGATAACTCCAATACGCCATCGCCATTGAAATCCGCTTTATTGAATTTGGGGCTTATTTCCCAATCGCGTGAAGATTCGTCGTGCGACAACATACGGTCATGATTGCTATCAAGCTCCATGAACTGGGCTTCCATACCCGCCTTGGAAGTTTGTCCCGAGCTACTGAAGGCCATTACATTGAAATGCGAAAAGATAGACGCGGAAGCCATGACTGCCCCAAAAGCATATTTATGTAAAAGCGAATTGCCGGGCCGGAATTTTTGCATGGTAGTCCTTAGCATGTGCGTTGTTCGGTAACGGTATTGCAAAGGCTGTGCCAACTATAAATTTTTATAAATAACAGTAACTTAGGGTTTTATGCAGAGAGTGGACATTAGATGTGACGTCGCTATTCGGCGACATGTTGGAGGAGGTTTCTTATAACTGTATGAATAATAACGATATTAATCGTCTCAAATTGCAGACGATCCGCTATCAGGGATTTTCCTTGAAAAGGGCAGGCGTCAACTGGTGCCTGTCCAACAGCTTGTAGAATTCGGTGCGGTTACGTTGAGCCAGGCGCGCGGCCTGGGTGACGCTGCCATTGGTGGCTTTTAGCAGCTTGACCAGGTATTCACGCTCGAAATTCTTGCGTGCCACCTCGAAAGGTACGATCCCGCCTATGTCATCGTGCAGTGCTTTCTGTACCTGGGAGACCGACACCAGGGGCGTGGTGGAAAGCACCACCGTCTGCTCCACGATATTCTGCAGTTGGCGTACATTCCCCGGCCAAGGCGCTGCAATCAGCAGTTCCATGGCATCCGGAGCGAACCCGTTGAGCGTCCTATTGTATTTTTCGCATAGCTGGTGGAGGAAATTGTTGGCCAGCAGGGGAATATCTTCACGCCGCTCTGCCAGTGAAGGCAATGCCAGGCCAACCACGTTGATGCGGTAGTACAGGTCTTCCCGGAAACGGCCTGACTTCATTTCCTCTGCCAGGTTGCGATGCGTGGCGGAGATGACGCGTACATCGATGTTGATGCTGACATTCGAGCCGACCGGGCGGATTGCCCGCTCCTGCAGGGCACGCAGCAGCTTGACCTGCAGTGCCAGCGGCATGTCGCCGATTTCATCCAGCAGCAAGGTGCCGCCATGTGCGCTCTGGAACAAGCCCTTATGGTCGCGGATAGCGCCCGTAAATGCCCCTTTGCTATGGCCGAAGAGTTCAGATTCGAGCAGCGCTTCCGGGATGGCGCCGCAATTGATGGCGATAAACGGCTTGTCCTTGCGCGGGCTCGCCTGGTGTATGGCCCGCGCCAGCAATTCCTTGCCCGAGCCGCTTTCCCCCTGGATGAATACGTTGGCATCCGACACGGCCATCAGTTTGGCCTGGCCGAGCAGGTTTTCCATCTGCGGACTTCGCGTGATGATTTCGGAGCGCCATGACTCATCCTCCACCGTGTTGCTGGGCGAATGCATGCTGCCCATGCGTATGGCCGCTTCGACTTGCTGCAACAGCGATTTGCTGTCGAATGGCTTGGTCAGGAAACCGAACACCCCGCGTTGTGTCGCCTCTACCGCTTCCGGTATCGAGCCATGCGCCGTGAGCATGATCACCGGCAATGCCGGGTCGTTTTTATGGATAGCATCGAACAGGGCCATGCCGTCCATGCCAGGCATGCGTAAATCGCTGATGACCAGGGCAGGGCGGTTGATGGCGATCTGGGTCAGCGCTTTTTCGCCGCTGGATGCCGAGGTCACCTGGTAACCCGCGGCATTCAGGCGCATATCCAATAGCCGCAGGATATCCGCATCGTCATCCACCGCTAATATGCGGTGGGTACCGGGAGTGCTGACGGCAGCGGCTCTCACGGGTATGCTCATTTTGGCGAGCCCTGCCCGCGGTCGATCATGGTTTTTTCTATGTTCTTCAGTTCGTCCAGTTTCCGTTGCAGGTAATCCGCACGCTGTTGAGCGCTATCGGTTTTCGACTGCAGATTGTCCAGCCTGGATTGCATGGCGTCCGCGCGTTTTTGCTCGTCACGTACTTTTGCATTGAGCTTCGTCGTGTCCGTTACATAATCCTTCAATAGACCGGCCAGTACGCGATGGTCATTTTCCAATGCGGGTTCCCGTAGTAACTGGTCGAGCAGGGTTTGCGCTTTGACCGGGTCACGCACACGGCTATTCGGCAGGCCATACAAGGCTGCCAGTTTCATGCGGACCAGCAAGGTTGAATCATCCGGTTTGGTGTTGGCCAGTGCTTGATTCAACTGCGACACTTCTTTTTTCTGAAGTTCCTGAGTAGACGCCATGGTGGCGGCGATATAGGCATAGATGGACTCGGTCGGGGCAGGTGCAGTTAGCACAGGCTCCGCCGGCTTGACAGGCTTCCTGGCCTGCATGGCGCAACCCGCCAGGCTGCTTATCAGCCAGGC
>JAZKEL010000100.1:1254-3516 GCA_040387075.1 Pseudomonadota bacterium | reverse complement strand
ACCAGGCCGGCACGGAACTGGTTCTCTGCCAGTTCGCCAACGGAACGGATACGGCGGTTTCCCAGGTGATCGATATCGTCGATCTCGCCACGGCCATTGCGCAGTTCAACCAGGATACCCACTACTGCCAGGATATTCTCATTGGACAATGTGCCTGGGCCTTCAGCGCCTTGCGGGCCGACTTTCTCGTAGAAACGACGCAGCCAAGAAGCAGTACGCTCTTCGATTTTTTCCGGGAATGCACGGCGGTTGAACTTCATGCGGCCAACCACGGACAAGTCGTAACGGTCTGGATTGAAGAACAGGCCTTCGAACAATGCCTGTACGGCATCTTCCGTTGGTGGCTCACCAGGGCGCATCATGCGGTAAATCGCGACACGTGCACTGTACTGGTCAGGGATTTCATCAATACGTAATGTCTGCGAGATATAGTCGCCATGATCGAGATCATTCGCGTAAAGCGTATTGATCTTGGCAATATCGGCTTCGCGCAGCTTGTCCAGCAACGATTCAGTGATCTCGTCATTGGCATTAGCCACGACTTCACCAGTCGCTTTATCGACAATACCGCTGGCCAGCGTACGGCCCAGCAGGAACTCTTCCGGCACGGCGATCTTGTTGATGCCGGCCTTTTCCATGTCGCGGATGTGCTTGACGGTAATACGCTTATCCTTGGCAACCAGCACGTTACCGTCTTTACCGACGATATCGAACTTGGCAACTTCGCCACGCAGGCGCTCAGGCACCAGTTCGAACTGCACACCTTTCTTACCGATGTGGAACGTATCGAAATCATAGAACGTACCCAGGATCTGTTCTGGCGTATAACCAAGTGCTTTCAGCAGGATGGTGACCGGCATTTTGCGGCGGCGATCCACGCGGAAATACAGGTAATCCTTAGGATCGAATTCAAAGTCCAGCCATGAACCACGGTAAGGGATGATACGTGCTGAGAACAACAGCTTGCCTGAACTATGCGTTTTACCGCGGTCATGCTCAAAGAACACGCCGGGGCTGCGATGCAGCTGCGATACGATCACGCGCTCAGTACCGTTGATGACGAAAGAACCGTTTTCCGTCATCAGGGGCAGTTCGCCCATGTAGACTTCCTGTTCTTTCACTTCTTTTACCGTCGGCTTGGATGCTTCCTTGTCCATGATGGTCAGGCGCACTTTGACGCGTAGCGGTGCAGCATAAGTCAATCCGCGCTGCTGGCACTCTTTCACGTCAAATGGCTCTTGGCCCAGGTTATAACTGACGTAATCCAGGCGGGCATTGCCGGAATGGCTTACGATAGGGAATATGGAAGCAAATGTCGCCTGCAGGCCAGCTTCATCGCGCTTGTCGGCAGGTACGTTAGCTTGCAGGAACGCTGCATAAGATTCCAGCTGCATGGCGAGCAAGTAGGGAATCTCTTGCACACTTTCGCGTTTGGCAAAACTCTTACGGATGCGTTTCTTTTCGGTAAAGGAATAGCTCATAGCGTCTCCTAGGGGATAAAAGGCAGGACATAAAACACTAGAAATCAATGCCTTATGTTCTGCCATCTATGCATAACAATTAGATGGAAATTCATGGCGGCTGCAGGCCATCCATAAATGGTGAAGGCCGGCGGTTTCCCGCCAGCCCATTTAACGCGTATTACCTAATTACTTGATTTCGCCAGTTGCGCCAGCTTCGATCAACTTCTTAAGTGCTGCATCAGCATCAGCCTTGGAAACGCCTTCCTTAACTGCCTTAGGAGCGCCGTCAACCAGATCCTTAGCTTCTTTCAAGCCAAGTGCTGTCAGTTCACGCACAGCCTTAATCACGTTAACCTTGCTTTCGCCAGCGGCTGTCAGGATCACGTCGAACTCTGTCTTTTCTTCAGCTGCGGCAGCAGGTGCTGCTGCACCGCCGGCTGCTGCTGGAGCTGCAACGGCAGCTGCAGAAACGCCAAACTTCTCTTCCAGGTCCTTGATCAGTTCTGACAGTTCCAGAACGCTTAATGCTGCAATTGCGTCGATAATTTCTGCTTTAGATAATGCCATTTGAAATACTCCCGATAAAATTTTGAAGCTATGTTTGAGCTAAATATTAAGCTAAGGTTTAATTAACCAGAACTTAGGCTGCTTGCTTTTGATCGCGAACGGCTGCCAGAGCGCGTACCAGTGAAGATGGAACTTCATTAAGGGTACGTACAAAGGTAGCGACAGGTGCCTGCATAGTGCCAAGCAACTTGGCAAGCAACTCATCACGACTTGGCAATGAAGCTAGCGCTTG
>JAZKEL010000100.1:0-1154 GCA_040387075.1 Pseudomonadota bacterium | reverse complement strand
GCAACTACTGCTTTTTTCTCTTCAAGATTAAGACTCAAGGTCTTCTCCTTCCGTTAATTAAGTTTTTGTAAATTACAAAAACCTTCCACGGCGACCTTTCATCAGGACGTACTTTCATACATAACCTGTTCAGGGAACGCCATCTGCGTAGGATTCTGCGACTCGATGCATTACTGCCTGCATCTTTACAGTGGATTAAGCCCGCTCCCCACCCTCTGGAGAAAGCTCCTACGGTCTTTGATTGCCTCGCCATCCTGGATACCCAGAATGAATTTCCAAAACAGCGAGCCCAAAGCCCTTTGCTACACCAGACGAATCTGGCTCATGCATTCTTTACAACTAAAACCTTACAAATCTGCAGCAAATCCGAACCTGGCTTAAACCAGATTAGCTTGGTCTACACGCACACCGGCACCCATCGTGCTGGACACGGACAGCTTCTTCAGGTAGACACCCTTGGCTGAAGTCGGCTTAGCTTTGTTCAAAGCATCGACCAGCGCAGCCAGGTTGCCCTGCAGGGCTTCAACCGTGAACGAAGCACGACCGATTGTGCAATGCACAATGCCGCCCTTGTCTGTACGGTATTGCACCTGGCCAGCTTTTGCATTCTTAACGGCTGTCGCTACGTCAGGAGTGACGGTGCCAACCTTAGGGTTAGGCATCAGGCCACGCGGGCCCAGAACCTGGCCGAGCTGACCAACGATACGCATGGCATCCGGCGTTGCAATCGCAACGTCGAAATCCAGCATGCCGCCTTTGATTTGTTCTGCCAGGTCTTCGAAACCGACGATTTCAGCACCGGCAGCCTTGGCAGCCTCTGCCTGAGCACCTTGTGCGAATACGGCCACTCGCTTGGTTTTACCAGTGCCGTTAGGCAATACCAAGGCGCCACGCACCAACTGGTCTGACTTACGCGCATCGATACCCAGGTTGATGACCGCATCCACGGACTCATCGAACTTGGCAGTTGCAGTTTCTTTTACCAGTGTCAGCGCTTCTGTCACTGGATATACTTTATTGCGGTCTACTTTGCCTTGCAAAGCAGCCAAACGTTTGGATACATTAGCCATGTTATACGCCCTCCACTTCAATACCCATGCTGCGGGCGCTACCTGCGATAGTACGAACGGCTGCATCCATGTCCGATGCCGTCA
>JAZKEL010000099.1:0-1847 GCA_040387075.1 Pseudomonadota bacterium | reverse complement strand
AGACGTGGATTTTATAGGCAAAGTACCGCCAAGTCAGCAATTACGGGATATAAGGCAGGTGGGTGCTGGACTAGCGCGCCCCGCTGTCCGCCGGTTTCCAGCCGGATTTCCACAGCTCCATGGTCAGCACTTCTGCCGGGTGCCCGTTGTCGTAAAACCAGGCATCGACAGCATAGCGCTGGCCGGTCTGCCTGTCGCGGATGGCGGCCGTGCTGTGGGGCCAGCCGGTGAGGAAAAATCCGCGTCGATGGATGTCCAGTAAATCATGAAACCGGATCAGCCCTGCTGCGGCCAGCATCTTCATGTAGTTGGTGGTATTGATGGCTTCGTCGTTGCAATCGAGCTGGCCGGGATAGGCCGAATTGCCGAAGGTGCCGCCGCGGTCGGTGCTGGTGCCGGTCTTAGCACCGACTAAGGTTTCCATGGCGCCGATGGCGTTCGCAATGGCATCGCGCTCCTGCTCTGCCGCTTGCGGGAGCGGCTGGAATATCGCCGTGACCTGTTGCCACTCTTCGTCGCTAAGCGCGACATGGCTGACCTCGGCGCAGCCGCCGCTATGGCACATATCAAAACTTGCAGGGGTTGCCTGCTGGTGCAGCACTGCGGTCATCACGGTTTCATCCGCAAAGGCCGGCCCGCAAACTGCCGCTGGCATAATTCCCGCCAGGCATACGGCAATCAGCATTGGCTTAAAAAACGATGGGCGCATCCGGCAATTCGTTCACGTTCAGCGAGCTGGCATTGGCACTTGCCGGGTAATGCTGTTGCAGTAACGCTGAAATCCTGTCCAGGCCAAGAAGCACGCCCTTTTCGAATGCACCGTGACGGAACTCCCCTTCCATTGCCTTGCAGATGACTTCCCACGCTTCGGCGCCCACATGCTGGTGGATACCGCGGTCGGCGACGATCTCCACGTCGCGGTCGGCCAGTAACAAATAGATCAGCACACCGTTATTTTGCTCGGTATCCCAAATGCGCAATTGCGAGAATAAGGCAATGGCACGTTGCCGGGGTGTAATGGCCTGGAGGATGTGCAGCGGATGCAGGTCACCCTCCACCACAAAGCGTATCTCGCCCAGATGCGAGCGCTCGCTCGCCTTGATGGCAGCTTCTATCCTTGCCAATACAGCCTGGGGGAAATACTTCCTGGTGTGCAACGGCGTGTGTAGCAGGTGACTGAAAAACCTGCGGATGCCCTTATGCTTCATTTACCAATCCCCCGATGCCCCGCCGCCGCCGAACCCACCGCCGCCGCCGGAAAATGGGCTGTCGCCACCGCTGCTCCAGCCGCTGCCACCCCCACCGCCGAAGCTGCTTAAACCGCCCAGGTTGGATAAGCCGAGCAGGGTGAGGAAGAATCCAATGACCGCCAGTACCAACGCCATGATCAGTCCGCCGCCCAGTATCCACACCAGCGCACCGATCAAGCCGCCGCTGGCAATGCCGCCCAGAAAACGCCCGAGGATCGCGCGCAAGATGCCGCCGATGACCAGGCCGCCGATCAGCAATACCGGGAAAAGGTCGCCCCAATCGTGCTGCTGGCTGCTGGCACGTGGCGGCGGTGCCGGTAATTGCTCGCCATCCACCAGTTTGATGATGCTGTCGATGGCAGCGTCGATGCCGCCGTAGAAATCGCCCTGGCGGAAATGCGGCGCCATGATATCGCTGACGATGCGCTTGGCGTAGGCATCCGGGATTGCACCTTCCAGGCCGTACCCGACTTCGATGCGCATCTTGCGATCATCCTTGGCTACCAGCACCAGCACACCGTCGTCTTCCTTATCGCGCCCCAGTTTCCAGGCTTCGGCCACGCGCAGGGAATACTGCTCGATGGCTTCAGGCTGTGT
>JAZKEL010000098.1:396-3955 GCA_040387075.1 Pseudomonadota bacterium | reverse complement strand
GTTAAGCCATCCCAGCCTGCTGGTGCTGGACGATGCCACCAGCGCGCTGGATACCGTGACTGAACGCAAGGTGCTCAATAATATCCGCAGCCTTCAACGCAATGGCGGACATGCGACTACCGTACTGATCGTCGCCAGCAAGCTGTCCACCATCATGCTGGCCGACCGTGTGCTGTTGCTGTCCGACGGGCATATTTCCGCCCACGGCACACATGCGCAACTGCTGGAGACGAATGCGGAATACCGGGAATTGATGGGATTGAATGATGGCAGTTGATAGCTTACCTGCAGTAAAAGTATTGTCCGACATCGAACTGGAGGAACTGCTCGCCGACAAGAAGCTGGATCGCGGTATGTTCTGGCGTCTGCTGCCGCTGCTTTACCCGGTGCGCTATTACGTGCTCGGTTCCATCCTCATGGAAATACTGCTGGTGGGGTTTATTTTCCTGCGACCGTTGTTTATCCAGAATGCCTTCGATCATGGGCTGGTGCATGGGGCTAGCGGTTTATCCACAGTGGATTGGCAAGTGCTGGGCGGCTCGTTATTAGGCATGGCCGTCGCCTGGGGCGGGCGTTTCGGCGTGGCCGGGCTATCGCAGTTCCTGTCCGGTTCGGCTGCCATACGGGTGTTGAACAGCCTGCGGGTGCGCGTGTTCAGCCATGTGCAGCAGCTCAGCGTCGGCTATTTCGACCGCACCAAATCCGGCCGCATCGTTTCGCGCATAGACCGCGATGTAGATAGCCTGGAGCCATTGATGATCCAAGGCCCGCCGGAGATGCTCTCGGCAATCCTGCGCTGCGTGGTCGCCGGGGTACTGCTATGGGTGATCTCCCCCGTGCTGTTCTTCAGCCTGGCTTCCGTGATCCCCCTGCTCATCGTGGCGACCGTACTGTTCAGGCGGCTGGCTCAGCGCAACTATGCGAAAGTCGCCGAAAACCGTTCCCGCTTTACGGCCCACCTGATCGAAACGGTCGCCGGCGTGCGCATGATCAAGCAGACGGTGCAGGAGGAAAGCAATCGACTGCGTTATAAGTCGCTCATCAATGATTTCATACAGTCCTTGATCCGCAATACCCTGATGTCGGGATGGTTCAGCCATTTCACCGGGGTGCTGACCACCCTGGGCATGATGATGCTACTGGTGTTCGGCGCACGTGAGATCGCGCTGCACCACATCACCTTCGGCCAGTTCGCCGCCAGCCTGTTCTATGTATTCATGTTCCTGGGCCCGCTGCAGGAGCTGGGGGATTTGTTCGAGCGCTATGTGAACGGCGCTGCTTCTGCCCAGCGCATATTCCTGTTGCTGGATACCAAACCGGAGATCAAGGATGCCGAGCATCCTGTCGAACTGGATCATGTGCGTGGGGAAGTCGAGTTTAACAATGTAGTGTTTGCCTATAACCCAAAAGCGCCAAAGCCGGTGATACGTGGGCTTAACCTGCACGTGCCGGCCGGCCAAGTATTAGCGATCGTGGGGCCGACAGGGCACGGCAAAAGCACGCTGGTGCAGTTGCTGACCAGGTTTTACGAGGTGCAGGGAGGTGCAGTATTGATCGATGGCGTCGATGTGCGGAATATTGCCCAGCATAGCCTGCGGCGCCATGTCGGCGTGGTGCTGCAGGATAATGTCCTGTTCAGCGGCACTATCTTCGAGAACCTTCGCCTGGCAAGACCGAAGGGTACCGAGCAAGCCTTCATCGCAGCAGCCCAGGAACTCGGCGTGCATGACCTGATCGCCCGCCTGCCGCATGGCTACCATACGGAGGTAGGCGCCATGGGCGCACATCTCAGCCATGGCCAGCGGCAACTGGTGTGCCTGGTCAGGGCCTACCTTGCCGATCCCGAGATACTGATCCTGGACGAGGCGACATCCGCGGTGGATATCCAGACTGAGCGCCGCATTCAGCATGCATTACGGCGCCTGTGCGAAGGCCGGACCGCTATCATCATCGCCCACCGCCTGGCGACTATCCGAGATGCCGACCGTATCGCCGTGATCAAGCATGGCCAGCTTATCGAACTCGGCAGCCATGACGAGCTCATCCGCGAGGCCGGCAGTTATTTCGAACTTTATCGCGCTTATGAAGAGGGATCTGAACTCCTGACCGAGGAAAAGCCTCTCGCGCTTTCGGGTACTTGATCCAAATGAAGACCTTTGGAATTTCAATATGAAGTGAAATGCGGAGACATTTTGAGCTTAGAACTTAATGAGATTTTTAGCTTCATTATTGAGATGGATAAGCTTAAGTCCGTTCTACGAAAGACCAAGCCGGTTGGGCTCGACCGTTATGAGAATACTGCAGAGCATAGCTGGCAGGTTTGCTTGCTCGCACATCTCTTGGTAGGACGCTCAGCGATCCCGGTCGATATCAATCGTGTCGTTGAGATACTGCTTGTGCACGACATTCCTGAGATAGATGCCGGCGACCAGATTCTCTATGAGGGCCGCAACGCTGACAGAGCCAATAAGGAACTGGAGGCGGCCCAACGTATATTTGGCCTGTTGCCAGACCCGCAAGCGCAATGGTGCATGGGTCGATGGCAAGAGTACGAAGAGCGTAAAACCAATGAAGCTATGTTTGCCTATGCAATAGACCGTCTTATGCCCTTATTGCACAACCTTAACAATAACGGCCAAAGCTGGAGGGAGAATAATGTGAGCCTGGATAAGGTGCTTGCATTTAACGCGCCGATAGCCGAGGCATGTCCTGAAGTCTGGGATTACTTGAAAGTATTGCTTGCGCAAGCGCCTGCACTACATCTATTCAATGATTCAGAATTATTAGACAAAAACTAATTATGGATAAGAGTCGGTGAAAAAAATCAAAGTAGGGATACTCTTCGGGGGCAAGTCGGTTGAGCATGAGGTTTCTCTGCAATCTGCCCGGAACGTCATTGAAGCGATTGATAGGGATAAATTTGATATCGTCCTTATTGGAATTAATAAGGATGGACAATGGCTACTGAATGATTCGGCTGAACAGTTCCTAATTGCTGACAGCGGTAGTGAATCATTATCGATATCTGGCAATCAGGTTGCTTTAATTCCAGAGAGCGGAGGAAATCTGACTAGCCTGACAAACATACAATCTCACTCAACCCTGGATGTCGTGTTTCCCCTTCTCCATGGTACTTATGGTGAAGACGGTACGATACAGGGGCTACTCAAGTTAGCGAATGTACCTTTTGTCGGGGCTGGAGTATTAGCTTCGGCCGTTGGACTCGACAAGGATGTTGCAAAGCGTTTACTGCGAGATGCAGGAATACCGGTAGGCCAGTTTATAGCGATTCGAAGCGGCGATACCATTGATACCGACCATATTATTCAGCAGCTAGGCCTGCCGTTATTTGTAAAGCCTGCAAATCTAGGCTCATCTGTTGGAATCAGGAAGGTTAAAGATGCGCCCTCCCTTTATGAGGCCATAGAATTTGCTTTCCTGTATGACAATAAAGTTTTAATCGAAGCTTATATTCAAGGACGAGAGCTCGAATGTGCAGTACTCGGTAATCGAGACCCAGTCGCTTCTATAGTAGGAGAGGTGAAAGCGCATCAGGATT
>JAZKEL010000098.1:0-386 GCA_040387075.1 Pseudomonadota bacterium | reverse complement strand
GATTTCTATTCCTATAACGCAAAGTATATCGATGAACATGGCGCCACATTAATTGTGCCCGCAGACATATCGATTGATGCAAGTAATCGGCTTCGAGAGATCGCTATTCGTACATTCAAGGTTCTGGGTTGCGAAGGCATGGCGCGTGTCGATTTCTTTATGACAGAAGATGGCAATATTTTAGTCAATGAGATCAATACCATCCCTGGCTTCACGAATGTCAGCGTGTATCCACTGCTATGGCAGGCAAGCGGCGTTAGCTATAGCGACCTGATTGGGCAATTGATCCAGCTGGCCATTGAACGACATAGTCGCGAAACAAAGCTGAGAACATCCCTATAAGCCGTCCATCTACTTCAACCCATTTTAAAACAATGCCCTAAGTT
>JAZKEL010000097.1:0-8275 GCA_040387075.1 Pseudomonadota bacterium | reverse complement strand
GCGGCTGACACTTTATTCATTGTGAAACTCCTAATTAGCTGTTATTTGTGAAATCTGTGAAGGCATGGGATGAAGATGTGAAGCGAATACTATGCCAATAGCGTGACCGTACTATTACAAATCATCATCGGATTTGTTTCACGTGAAACATTTTAACATGACGGCGCAAGCTCTTTTGCAGTAACATACGCTTCCCTGCAAATAAATGCCTCGTCACCATGCAATTCCCTGAAAAATTTGATGTTATTGTTGTTGGCGGCGGCCATGCCGGTACTGAGGCCGCGCTTGCTGCTGCCCGTATGGGGCGTAAAACGCTGCTGCTTACACATAATATTGAAACGCTTGGGCAAATGTCGTGCAATCCTTCCATAGGCGGCATCGGTAAAGGGCACCTGGTCAGGGAAGTGGATGCGCTGGGTGGCGCCATGGCAGCGGCCACTGACGAGGGCGGCATCCAGTTCCGCATATTGAATTCAAGCAAAGGCCCGGCAGTTCGCGCTACGCGCGCGCAGGCAGATCGTGTGCTATACAAGGCTGCGATACGCAAAAAGATTGAAAACCAGCCTAACCTCTGGCTGTTCCAGCAGGCGGTTGACGACATCATCCTGAATGGCGATCGTGTAGCCGGTGTGGTCACACAGATTGGCCTGCGTTTTGAAGCGACATCGGTCGTGCTGACTGCCGGTACCTTCCTGGCGGGGCTTATCCATGTAGGGTTACAGAATTATTCTGCGGGCCGTGCAGGCGACCCCCCTGCCATATCGCTGGCTTCGCGCTTGCGCGAGATCGGCTTGCCGGCCGGGCGCCTGAAGACGGGCACGCCGCCACGCATCGATGGCCGCACCATTGATTACTCCGTGATGCAGGAGCAACCTGGCGATAATCCTGCGCCGGTCTTCTCTTTTATGGGCAATGTGCTCCAGCACCCGCAACAGCTCTCATGCTGGATTACGCACACCAACGAAAAAACGCACGACATCATCCGCAGTGGTCTTGATCGTTCCCCCATGTATACCGGCGTCATAGAAGGTGTGGGCCCGCGCTACTGCCCGTCGGTGGAAGACAAGATCCACCGCTTTGCCGATAAGGAATCCCACCAGATTTTCCTGGAGCCCGAAGGGCTCACGACGAATGAGATATATCCCAACGGTATCTCGACCAGCCTGCCCTTCGATATCCAATTGCAGTTGGTACGTTCGATACGCGGCCTGGAAAATGCACATATCCTGCGCCCGGGTTATGCCATCGAATACGATTACTACGATCCTCGCGGTTTGAAAAACTCGCTGGAGACCAAGGCTGTGCATGGCCTGTTCTTCGCCGGCCAGATCAATGGCACCACCGGCTATGAAGAGGCTGCGGCCCAAGGCTTGCTGGCCGGTGCCAATGCGGCGTTATACGCTACCGGTGATGAAAGCTGGTGCCCCGGCCGTGAGCAGGCTTACCTGGGCGTGCTGGTGGATGACCTCATCACGAGCGGTGTGACCGAGCCATACCGTATGTTTACCAGCCGGGCCGAATACCGCCTGATGCTGCGCGAAGACAATGCCGACATACGCCTGACAGAAGCAGGCCGCAAGATCGGCCTGGTCGATGACGCACGCTGGGAAGCCTTTTCCCGCAAGCAGGAGGCTATCCTACGCGAAGAGCAACGCCTTAAATCCACCTGGGTACAGCCTGCCACCTTGCCGGAGGCTGACGCCATGCGTGTGCTTGGCAAGATGATCGACCATGAATATTCGCTGTTTGAGCTTTTGCGCAGGCCGGAAATCAGTTACGAAGCACTGCTAAGCCTGCCTATAGCCTGCGAGGACAGCGCTATGGTTCATGGCGAAACCGACGATGCGGTACGCCAGCAATTGGAAATCGCGGCCAAATACCAGGGGTATATCGACCGCCAGCAGGATGAAATCACCCGCCAGCGTGGCAGTGAACACACTGCCCTGCCGCAGGATATGGATTATAACGATGTACATGGCCTTTCCATCGAGGCCAGGCAGAAGCTGATCGCGCAAACGCCGCAGACCATAGGCCAGGCCAGCCGTATTTCCGGCATTACACCGGCCACGATCTCCCTGTTACTGGTTTACTTGAAGCGTAAGAGCCGCAACCGGGCTTACGACTCAAAAATCGGCGAGACCGCAGAAAAAACCGACGAAAAAGTAGCATGACCCAGGCAGTGCAATCCCATGCCGACCGGTTGAGTGCAGGCATACAGCAAGCCGGCTTGGATATCAGCAAAGACGTGCAGCAAGCACTGCTGGATTACCTGGCGCTTATGCAGAAGTGGAATAAGGTGCATAACCTGACAGCGGTGCGCGATGCCGGTGAAATGGTGACGCTGCATTTGCTGGATAGCCTGGTGGTATTACCGCATATACAGGCGAAGCGCCTGCTGGATGTAGGCAGTGGAGCCGGGTTGCCGGGCATCGTACTGGCGTTGTGTCGGCCTGACCTGCAGGTGACGGTGCTGGATTCGAACAATAAAAAAGCCAGTTTTATGCTGCAGGCCAAAGCCGAGCTGGGGATAGATAACCTGCAGGTGGTGTGTAAACGGGTGGAAGAATTCAAGCCGGATATGCCATTTGATATCGTGGTCTCGCGTGCATTTTCGGATCTGGCCCTGTTTATCCAGCTGACCAGGCACCTGTGCGCTGCCGATGGCATGTGGCTGGCGATGAAAGGTGTTTATCCGGAGCAGGAGCTTGCGCAGCTTGAAGCGGAGACCGGCCTGGCAGCAACC
This sequence comes from Pseudomonadota bacterium, assembly GCA_040387075.1. GTDB lineage: Bacteria > Pseudomonadota > Gammaproteobacteria > Burkholderiales > Methylophilaceae > DATHXC01. Next base: position 5,532 of record JAZKEL010000097.1, on the reverse strand, counting down.
GGAATAATCGCGCTGCAAGTACCTGGATTGGATGCGCAGCGGCATCTTGTGTTTTTGCCGGCAACACCTTTATCAGCAACAACTTTATAGCATTCGAACATAACGGAATATCCATGCGGATTCTTGCCATCACCAATCAAAAAGGCGGCGTAGGTAAAACCACTACCTGCGTCAACCTCGCCGCCAGCCTGGCTGCTGTAAAGAGCCGCGTGCTGCTCATCGACCTGGATCCGCAGGGCAATGCCACTACCGGTAGCGGTATCGATAAAGCCGGGCTCAAACAGACTATCTATCATGTGTTGATCGGGGAAAAAACACTGAAAGAAATAATCCTGACCACTGAAAAAGGCCTGTTCGATATCGCCCCTGCCAGCCGCGACCTGGCGGGGGCGGAGGTGGAGCTGGTGAGCGAAATCGGCCGTGAAACCAGGCTCAAACTGGCACTGGCGACGCTCAAGGATAGTTACGATTACGTGCTGCTGGATTGCCCCCCTGCCCTCAATCTGGTGACGGTCAACGCGCTTACCGCAGCGGATGCGGTCATGATCCCCATGCAATGCGAATATTATGCGCTGGAAGGCTTGTCCGACCTGGTTAACACCATCAAAAAGGTGCGCACGCACCTGAATTCCACGCTGGAGATCGAAGGCTTGCTGCGGACGATGTTCGATAACCGCAATATGCTGGCGCAACAAGTGTCGGCGCAGCTCGTCAGCCATTTCGGCGATAAGGTGTACCGGACTGTCATCCCGCGCAATATCCGCCTGGCGGAAGCCCCCAGTTACGGTATGCCGGCGCTGATCTACGATCGCGCATCCAAAGGTGCGCAGGCGTATGTAGAGCTTGCCAAGGAAATCATTGCGCGCAACAAGGCCAGACTCAAAGCGGCAGCTAAGTAGTAAAGCAGCGAAAATAAAAGGGATATCAAGATGGCAAAATTAAAAGGCCTGGGACGCGGGCTCGATGCGTTATTGGCAGGTGATGCAGGCGAGGCAAATGAATCGGATATGCTGCGCACGCTCAAGGTGGAGCAGCTGCAGCCGGGCAAGTACCAGCCGCGTACGCATATGGACCAGGAATCGCTGAACAGCCTGGCGGAATCCATCCGGGCGCAAGGGATCATGCAGCCGATACTGGTTCGGCAAGTCGCAGATGATCGTTTTGAGATCATTGCCGGTGAGCGTCGTTGGCGTGCCTCCCAACTCGCCGGGCTAAAGGAAGTGCCGGTACTGGTACGCGAGATTGCGGACGAAGCTGCCCTGGCGATGGCGCTGATCGAGAATATCCAGCGTGAAAACCTCAACCCGATCGAGGAGGCCAATGGTATCAAGCGCCTGATCGACGAATTCCAGATGACGCATGAAGCCGCAGCACAAGCCGTCGGCCGTTCGCGCAGTGCGGTGACCAACCTGTTGCGCCTGCAGAACCTGCATAGCGTCGTGCAGGAGATGCTGATGGTAGGCAAGCTGGACATGGGGCACGCCCGCGCCCTGCTCGGCCTGGCCAGTGCCCAGCAGATTACCGCAGCCGAACAGATCGTACAAAAGAGCCTGTCGGTACGCGAAGCCGAGCAACTGGTGAAACGACTTTCTGAAGAGGCGCCCAGGACGGCCAAGCCAGCAGAAAAAGACAAGGATGTGCTGCGACTGCAGGAGGATCTGGCCGAAAAGATCGGTGCAGACGTGCAGATTGATGCCGCCAGAAACGGCGCCGGCACGGTGAAGATACGCTATGCCAGCCTGGATCAGCTGGACGGAATTATCGCCAGGCTTACATCGCACTAGCACAAATAAGCCGGTTGTTAAGCTTGACTTGGCGTCAATAAAACAAGACAATCGCGGACTTCGCTCCAGTATGGGGCGTTTGCATTCATGCGATGCACATAACGAGATCGTTTAACTGTTCCGGTTGAACTGTCGAATTTAGCCGAACAGTCGGAATATGGAAAATTTAAAAACGGCAGACGTATTCAAGCAAATGGCCAAGTGGCAATTGTTGGCCACGGCTGTCGTTGCACTCGGTGCCTTTTATTTCTCCGGATTTCATGGTGCATTATCGGCTCTGGCCGGTGGCGGGTCTGCTGTGACTGGCGCATTCGCCGGCTCACTGGTAGCCAGGCGGGCAGATAAAAAGCGGGATGCAGGCGCGATCCTGATCGGTTTATTAAAGGCCGAAGGCGTAAAAATATTGGTGATAGCAGCGTTATTGCTGCTCACATTTAAGGTGTATACAGAGCATTTAGTCCCGCTGGCCCTGATTATCGGGCTGGGCGCCTCGGCAATTTTGTCCGGCGCCGCGATTTTCGGGCTGAATGACCAGGAATTGAATAACAAGCTAAGTGACAAATAAGGTTTTTGATTGATGGCTACTGAACACGCAGAACAAGTTGCACTAACTCCCTCTGAGTACATCGCAGGTCATTTGAGCTTCAATGCCAAGCATATTGGCGATGGCAGCTTTTGGACCTTGCACATTGATACCTTGGTAATGTCGGTGTTGCTGGGTTTCGTCGTAATGGGCTTGGTCTGGCTAGTGGCCCGTAAGGCTACGGCAGGCGTACCAACAAAAACCCAGGCGTTTGTTGAGCTGGTGTTCGGATTCATTGACGATCAAGTTAAGAATATTTTCCATGGCAACCGCCATACCTTCATTGCCCCAGTCGCGTTGACTGTATTTTTATGGGTGCTTGCCATGAATGCCATGGACTTTCTCCCAGTCGATATCATGCACAAGTTTTATGGCTTATTCGGCTTGCATCACTGGCGCAGCGTCCCTACTTCCGACATCAATACCACCTTTGCTCTAGCCCTGACCGTCTGGTTCCTCATGATCTACTTTGCCATCAAGGTAAAAGGGCTGGGCGGCTGGATACATGAACTGTTCTGTTCACCTTTTGGCACCAATCCCCTGGTCTGGCTTCCGAACTTCCTGTTCAACATCATCGAATACGTTTCAAAACCGCTTTCCCACTCGCTGCGCCTGTTCGGCAATATGTACGCGGGCGAGGTGATCTTCCTGCTGCTGGGTCTGTGGGCCGCTACCGGTGTGACCGGTACCATATTCGGCGCCATCCTGGGAGCCGGCTGGTCCATCTTCCACATCCTGATCGTAGCGTTGCAGGCGTTCATCTTCATGATGCTGACCGTGGTGTACCTGGCCATGGCGCACGAGAGTCATTAATAGAATTACGTATTTGTAATGGTAGTAAGTTAAGTGGTTGGTTGAAGCAGTTTAAGTAAGTAGTACCCTCAATAGCGAAAGGAAAAGTAATGGAAAACGTACAATTTTTGGCGATGATTCAAGCCTACACCGGTATTGGTATTGGTCTGATCATTGGTTTGGGCGCTGCTGGTGCCTGTATCGGTATCGGTATCATGTGTGCCAGCTTCCTGGAAGGTGCAGCTCGCCAGCCAGAAATGATTCCAGCACTGCAAGGTAAAGTATTCCTGCTGCTCGGTTTGATCGATGCTTCTTTCATTATCGGCGTTGGCCTGGCCATGATGTTTGCATTCGCAAACCCATTATTAAGCGTAGTCGCTGGATAAGTGTCTGTCTAAGCCGGTTGATATTCAACATTGAAACGGCTTAACGGGTAGGAGCAGAGATGGAAATTAATTTTACGCTAGTAGCACAGGCAATCGCCTTCAGCATCCTGATCATCTTCACCATGAAGTTCGTCTGGCCGCCGCTGCTTAACGCGATCGAAACACGCCAGAAGGAAATCGCCGACGGCCTGGCTGCCGGTGAGCGCGGCCGTAATGAGCTGGAGCAGTCTTCCAAGCGTGCGACTGAGGCAGTGACCGAAGCCAAGCAACGCGCTTCCGAAATCGTGGCACTGGCTGAAAAGCGTGCCAATGAAATCGTGGAAGAGGCCAAAAATACGGCCAAGGCCGAAGGTGATCGTATCCTGGTCGGTGCCAAGGCCGAGATCGAGCAGGAAGTGAACCGTGCTAAAGAAGGTTTGCGCCAGCAGGTTTCGATACTGGCAGTGGCAGGTGCAGAGAAGATCCTGCGCAAGGAAATCGACGCCAAGGCTCATGCAGACATGCTGAACACAATCGCGAGCGAGCTATAGGACCATCATGGCTGAAGCGATAACCATAGCAAGACCTTACGCCACTGCGATATTCCGCATGGCCAAGGAACAGAACGCGCTGGCTGCCTGGTCGGACCAGCTGGCATTGTTAGCCGCCATCGCCAACGATGCGCAGATGAAGGTCATCATTGATGATCCCAAGCTGCCATCCAGTGAATTGGAGCGCATGGTGCTGGCTATCGGTACCGGCAAGCTGAATGAGCAGGCAGTCAACCTGGTGAAGTTACTGATCGAGAATAACCGGTTGGTGATCATCGCCGATATTGCTGCAGCTTATGAAGAGTTGAAGGCGCTGGACGAAGGCTCCCTCGATGCTGAGATCACCGCCGCTGCACAGCCTACGGATGCGCAGGTCAAGACGCTGGTAAAGCAGCTTGAAACCAAGTTCGGCAAGAAAATCGAAGTACAGGTTAAGTTGGATCCTGAGTTAATTGGCGGGATCAAAATAGTGGTCGGCGATACAGTCATCGACGCATCCGTGCGCGGCCAGTTGCAAGAGCTTGCATACACGCTTAAAGGTTAGGCCTACACAGGTCAGGAGACAGGAAAAATGCAGTTATCAACATCAGAAATTAGTGAACTGATCAAAAGCAGGCTGGAGAATTTCTCCACCACTGCAGAAGCGCGTACCCAGGGCACTGTCGTTTCAGTGACCGACGGTATTGTGCGTGTTCACGGCCTATCCAACGTGATGGCCGGTGAAATGATCGAATTCCCCGGTAACACCTTCGGCCTGGCGCTGAACCTGGAGCGCGACTCTGTGGGCGCCGTGGTGTTAGGCGATTACGAACATATTACAGAAGGCGATACCTGCAAATGCACGGGCCGCATCCTGGAAGTGCCGGTCGGCCCAGAGCTGATTGGCCGCGTGGTTGACGCACTTGGTACCCCAATCGACGGCAAGGGCCCGATCAATGCCAAGCTGACTGACAAGATCGAAAAATTGGCACCGGGCGTGATTGCCCGTAAGTCCGTATCGCAACCTGTGCAAACCGGTATCAAGGCGATCGACTCCATGGTGCCGGTAGGCCGTGGCCAGCGCGAACTGATCATCGGTGACCGCCAGACCGGCAAGACCGCTGTCGCCATCGACGCCATCATCAACCAGAAGGGTCAGAACATGACCTGTATCTACGTGGCGGTGGGCCAAAAGGCATCCACTATCGCTAACGTGGTACGCAAGCTGGAACAGTATGGCGCCATGGAATACACCATTATCGTGGCCGCTTCCGCTTCCGATTCTGCTGCGCTGCAATACATTGCACCGTACGCCGGTTGCACCATGGGCGAGTACTTCCGCGACCGTGGCCAAGACGCACTGATCATTTACGATGACTTGACCAAGCAAGCGATTGCCTACCGTCAAATCTCCCTGCTACTGCGCCGTCCACCAGGCCGTGAAGCGTATCCTGGCGACGTGTTCTACCTCCACTCAC
>JAZKEL010000096.1:0-2020 GCA_040387075.1 Pseudomonadota bacterium | reverse complement strand
CTTCAGGTAGTACGCCACCACGAACATCACGCTCAAGAACAGCAACACGATCAGCCCTAACTGCAGGCGCTTGCTTTTCGCCGGTTCTGCCATGAACACCAGGTAATTGACCAGGTCGGCTACAGTCGCATCATACTCGGCTGGCGACAATGTGCCGGGCTTATCCAGCACCAGGGTATGCGTATCGGTCTTTTCGTCCACCTTTAACGATTGCTGGCCCTGCAGTTTCCACAATACATGCGGCATCGCCACTTTATCGTAGACCGTGTTATTCCAGCCGGTTGGCCGTGTATCGTCACGATAAAAGCCCCTCAGGTAGGTATAGAGCCAGTCCGGGCCATTGGCATAGGCACGCGCCTGTACAGATAGATCCGGAGGCGTAGCGCCAAACCAGGATTTCGCCTCTTTTTTGTTCATGGTGATCGTCATAGGATCGCCCACTTTTTCTGCGGCAAACATCAGGTTAGCCTTGATCTGCGCATCGCTCAGCCCAATATCGGCCAAGCGGTTATAGCGCATATACGCTGCACTGTGGCAGCTCAGGCAATAATTGACGAAGGTCTTTGCTCCACGCTGCAGGCTGGCCTGGTTAGTCGGATCGATGGGCGCGCGATCAAGCTTGGGACCTTCATTGGCCATGCCAGATACAGGCGATAGCAAACCGGTCAACAGCGCCAGCATGAATGATAGTTTTCTCATTATCCTGTCACCCTTTCCGGCACTGGCTTGGTCTTATCGATTTTGGTATACCACGGCATCAGAACAAAAAACGCGAAATACACGACTGTAAAAATCTGCGCTACAACGGTTGCCCTGTCTTTGCCGCCAAGAATCGGCGTACCCACCGAGAACTGGCCCCACACGGTGGATGGCTCAGTCCCGAGATAGCCGAGAATCAGGAAGCTCACTACAAAAGCAGCCAGCCACTTTTTATACAAACCGCCTCGGTAACGGATGGATTTCACCGGGCTGCGATCCAGCCAGGGCAGCAAAGCAAAGATCACCACCGACAGGCCCATGGCAGCCACCCCAGGGAATTGCGAATTAAAGATGGGTGGCACGGCACGCAAAATCGAGTAATACGGCGTGAAATACCACACCGGAGAAATATGTGGCGGCGTCTTCAACGGATTGGCCGGGATGAAGTTATTGGCCTCCAGGAAGTAACCGCCCATTTCCGGCGTGAAAAACAGGATGGCCGAAAACACCATTAGGAATACCGTTACGCCGACGATGTCCTTCACCGTGTAATACGGGTGGAAGGGGATGCCGTCGAGCGGGATATGCGTGACCGGATCCTTATGCTTCTTGATCTCGACGCCATCCGGATTATTAGAGCCTACTTCATGCAGCGCAATCAGGTGGGCTGCGACCAGGCCGAGCAATACCAGCGGCAAGGCGATCACGTGGAACGCAAAGAAGCGGTTGAGTGTGGCATCCGACACCATGTAATCGCCGCGCAACCACAATGAAATATCAGGACCGACAAACGGGATGGAGCTGAACAGGTTGATGATCACCTGCGCACCCCAGAACGACATCTGACCCCATGGCAGCAGGTAGCCGAAGAACGCTTCGCCCATCAGCACCAGGAATATGCCCACGCCGAACAGCCAGATGAGCTCACGCGGATTGCGGTAGGAACCGTAGATCAGGCCGCGGAACATATGCAGGTAGACCACCACGAAGAACATGGAAGCACCGGTGGAATGCATGTAGCGGATCAACCAGCCCCACGACACATCGCGCATGATGTATTCGACCGAAGCGAATGCCAGTTCGGCATCCGGCTTGTAATTCATGGTCAGGAAGATACCGGTAAGTATCTGCATCACCAGCACCAGCAGCGCGAGCGAGCCGAAGAAGTACCAGAAGTTGAAGTTCTTCGGCGCGTAGTATTCGGTGAGGTGGGCCTTGATGTTCGCAGTCAGCGGAAAACGCTCATCCACCCAGCCGACAACACCCGTGACGTATTTCTGTAAATTATTGCCAGCCATCATGCCGCTCCTTTAGCGTCTTC
>JAZKEL010000095.1:0-4690 GCA_040387075.1 Pseudomonadota bacterium | reverse complement strand
GCGGGAGTGCAAGCCGTCAGCATGCGTGGCAAGGCGGATGTCGGCGAGAAAACCATGGTGGATGTGCTCATCCCGGTGTCGCATGCATTCATTACGTTCAGCGTACAGGAGGCACCTCTGCCGCAATTGGTCGAGGCAATAAAAACGGCAGCAGAAAATGGCGTACTGGCGACCCGCGACATGATCGCCACCAAGGGGCGTGCTTCGTTCCTCGGCGAGCGCGCCATCGGCCACCTGGATCCAGGCGCCAAAAGCTGCCAGGTCATGATAGACGCAGTCTGCGATCTGGCATTAAAACAGGCATAAACCTGGACAAGCAGAATAAAAAAAATCGAGGAGAGCACATGAAAAAATTCATCAACGATGTGGACGATATGCTAGTGGAAAGCCTGTCCGGCTTCGCAGCGGCGCACCAGGATCTGGTGCAGCTTCATCTCGAACCCAATTTCCTGGTGCGCACGACCAAGGCAAACAAGAAAGTCGCCATCATCTCAGGCGGGGGTTCTGGTCATGAGCCGCTGCATAGCGGGTTTATCGGCTATGGCATGCTGGATGCCGCCTGCCCCGGCTATGTATTTACTTCGCCTTCGCCGGACCAGATGCTGGCAGCGGCCGAGGCCGTGGATAACGGCAAGGGGGTGCTGTTCATCGTCAAGAATTATGCGGGCGACGTCATGAACTTTGAAATGGCCGCCGAAATGGCGACCTGTGAGAATGCCACGGTGTTGACCAATGACGACGTGGCCGTCATCAACTCCACCTTCACCACTGGCCGCAGGGGCGTAGCAGGCACGGTCATCGTCGAGAAGATAGTCGGCAGCCTGGCGGAAACCGGCGCTGACCTGGCAGCCTGCAAAGCGCTTGGCGACAAGGTAAACAGTCATTGCGCAAGCATAGGCGTTGCGCTCACCAGTTGCACGGTGCCAGCCAACGGCCGCCCTACGTTCGATATCGGCGACACGGAGCTGGAAATGGGCGTAGGCATGCATGGCGAACCGGGTCGCCGCCGCGAACCCATGCGCGCTGCCGACAGTATCGTCGCCGATATGGTCAAAGCCGTGCTCGACGATTTCGATGCGAGAGACATGAAGTTGGCGAAAAACAGCGAGATACTGCTGTTCGTCAATGGCTTCGGCGCCACGCCGCTGATGGAGTTGTACCTCCTCTACAATACCGCAGCCCGGCTGTTTGCGGCTGAAGGCATCACCATCGGCCGTTCGCTGGTCGGCAATTACATCACCGCACTGGACATGGCAGGCGCCTCCATCACGGCGTGCCTGCTGGATGACGAGATCAAGCAGCACTGGGATAGCCCGGTGCATACTGCCGCCTTACGGTGGGGAAGATAAAAGGAGCGATAATGGAAAGGCTCATAATGGAGAAAGCCAATGAATGACAAAGAACTGGTCGCCATCCACGCCTCGAAAATGGTCGAGCACGGCATGATCGTCGGGCTGGGTACCGGCTCGACTGCTAATTACTTCATCGAAGCGCTGGCCCGTCGCCAGGCAGAAGAAGGCCTGAAGGTAAGCACGGTAGCAAGCTCCGCCATCAGCGCCATCAAGGCGCAAACCAGCGGGCTGGCGGTGCAATCCATCGCGCAACTCAGCAGGATCGACCTGTATGTAGACGGTGCAGACGAGATCACGCCCAACCTCACATTGCTGAAAGGCCGCGGCCAGGACCTGGTGATGGAAAAACTGCTTGCCAATGCCGCAGACCAATTCATCGTGGTGGCCGATAACAGCAAGCTAGTCAGCCGTATCGGCGAGAAATTCGTCATTCCCATCGAAGTCATGCCCGCCGCGTGGCAGATGGTAAAATACAGCCTGCAGGAACTCGGCGGCGAAGGCGATATCCGCTTGAATGCGGCGAAGGACAATGTGGCTGTCAGCGCCTATGGCAGCTATGTACTGGACATGCGTTTCCCGCCTGCACTGGATGAAAAAACGCTGCACGACCTGCTGAGCAATACGCCGGGCGTCGTCGAGCATGGCATTTTTCTCGGCCTTGCAGATAAGATCCTCATCGCAGACAACGGTGCCATCCAAGTGAAAGAGTCCAAAGCGGGTGGACGTAAAAACGGTTGAAGAAAGCCGTGAACTAAAAAACTGCTGAAACGAAATCCGCCGGCGCGAATCCCAACATCAGTAATCCCCTTAATACTCACAGGAGAAACCTTATGCAAAGCCAACGCCCTACTATTCGCCACTCCGCTATTATTGCCATGGCAGCGATGAGCATGACCTTCATTAGCGCTGCACAGGCAGACGGCATTAAACCTGGCCAGTGGGAAACGTCCGTGAAGACCAACATGGCGAATATGCCCAAGATATCGCCCGAGCAGGCCGCCCAGATGAAACAGATGGGAATCGAGCTGCCCACCGCCGACAAACCCATGACGGTGCAGCAGTGCATCACGTCTGAACAGGCCAAGCTGGATAAACCTTTTACACCGCAGGAAGATAAAGACTGTAAGGTCAACAATTACAAGCATGTGGGCAACAAGGTCAGCGGTGACATCGTCTGCACCGGCGACATGAAAGCTGCCGGCAAGTTTGCCATGACCACCTACGGCGACAGCGCATATAAAGCGACATCCTCCATCAAGGGCACCAGCAAGCAGGTCGGTGTCGTCGACCAGACATTCGAGATCACCGGCAAATGGCTGAAAGCGAATTGCGACCCCAACACCCTCACTGCACCTGCCAGCGCAGATTGATTCCTACCTCACCAGCAAGCTGGTTCCATCCATAACAACTAGAAAGCCCGGTCCTTCCTTATGCAACTTGAACGTGTACTGCACTCCCAGGGCTTCGGCTCGCGCAAGACTTGCCGCATCATGGTGCGCCACGGCGAAATCACCGTGAACGGCGAGCCTTGCGAAGACCCGTTTGCCGATTTCGATACTGCCAACCTGAAATTCAACTGGCGTAACGAAGCCTGGGAATACCGCGAGCAGGCGTACCTGATGCTGCACAAGCCGGCTAATTACGAATGCTCGCACAAGCCGCAGCACCACCCGAGCATCTTCAGCCTGCTACCGCCGCAATTGCTGGAGCGCGGTGTGCAGTGCATAGGTCGGCTGGATGAAGATACCACCGGGCTGATGCTGCTCTCCGACAACGGCCAGTTCATCCACAAGATGAGCTCACCCAAGTGGAAAGTCCCCAAGGTGTATGAAGTCACCACCAAACATGCTGTCGACGCCGAACAGGTCGCCGCGCTCATGGAGGGCGTGCAACTGGTCGACGAACCCGCACCGATTGCGGCACTGGCCGTTAAGAAGATCAGCGATAACGTCATCCACATGACCCTGGCGGAAGGCAAGTACCATCAGGTGAAACGCATGGTGGCGGCCAGCAGCAACCGGGTAGAGGACCTGAAACGCATCCGCATCGGCGAGCTTGATTTGCCGCCCGAACTGGCAGTCGGCCAGTGGCGATGGCTGACCGACAGCGAAATGACCAAGCTCACTTCGGCCGAACGTACCTGACAAAATAATTTGGAATAAGTCGCCGGATGAACGACGGAAGTCCTGCAATGACTACGTTTAATTGTTAATTACTCATTGAATGGGAATTCAAATTGCTGCGAATTTTCTGTGCGTTCCTGATCCTTGCTTTCTCCCACGCCGTTTCTTTGCAAGCCTACGCCGGCCCTTTGCGCGACCGCATCAAGGAGCGCATTGCAGAGCGCCAGCAAGCGAATGAAGGCGATGATATGGAAGAAGCCGGCATGGGCACTCGCCAGAAATTTGAACTGCCCGCCGGAGCAGTCCTGAAAAGCGACATCGTTTACGGCAGCGACGAAGCCCAGCGCATGGATGCCTATATCCCGGCCAACGCGCAAAATGCCCCAGTGATTTTCATGGTGCATGGCGGCGGCTGGAAACATGGCGACAAAGCCATGAACCGGGTGGTGGAAAACAAGGTCAAGCGCTGGCTGCCCAAAGGCATTATCGTCGTCTCCACCAACTACCGTATGCTGCCCAAAGCCGATCCGCTTGTGCAGGCCAATGACGTGGCGCTTGCCCTGGACAAAGCACAGGCTCTGGCGTCTTCCTGGGGCGGCGACAGCAAACGCTTCGTCATCATGGGCCATTCCGCCGGTGCGCATCTGGTCAGCCTGATTACAGCAGATTCAACCATCACCCAACAGCAAGGCGTGCAGCCATGGCTTGGGACGGTGATGCTCGACAGCGCCGGTTACGACATCGAAAAAGTGATGGCCTCGCGCCACATGCGGTTATACGACGCTGCCTTTGGCAAGGACACCAGCCTCTGGAAAAACGCATCGCCCAGTTACCACCTGAAGCAGAAAACCGTGCCCATGCTCGCCGTGTGTTCCACCAAGAGAAAAGACCAGCCTTGCACCAGGCAAGCCCAGCCCTTTATCGACCAGGCCACTGCATTGGGCTCCCAGGCCAGCACCTTGCCGGTCGCGATGACGCATGGCGAGATCAACGGGGAACTGGGTTTACAAAGCGACTATACGGACAAGGTTGAAGCGTTCATTAAATCGCTGGGCGTAGCACTCTGAATCCAACCCGCATCTATTTGTAGCTTTAATCCCATTCTTACGTATAATCCAGTTTCCCTGCGCCAACCAATCAGCGCAGCGGTCATTAAAACTCGATCTTCCTGATTTTCTCAAATCTATCATGAATGATTAAACATTCGCCCGCCTC